>JBCBOW010000110.1:0-6362 GCA_039821045.1 Pseudomonadota bacterium | reverse complement strand
CACCGTTCTTGAAGAGCACCATCAGCGGGATGGACTGCACACCCATTTCTCCCGGCACACCGGTGTTCTCCATGATGTCCATCTTGGCGATCTTGACCTTCTCGCCCAGCTCATCGCTGATTTCCTCGAGCGCCGGCGCGATCATCTTACAAGGGCCACACCATTCAGCCCAGAAATCGACGAGCACGGGGGTATCGCTGTCCAGCACATCTTCTTGGAAGCTGGCATCGGTTACGTTGAGAGTGGCCATGACATGTTCTCCTTGCAATTCGGCGTTGCGTTTAACTTAGGCGCGTTTGCATGGCGCTCAATATGCAACGCGGTGTTGAGCGCTATAGCTTTCCTGCGCCTCTCCCAACCGCTTCTTGTGCACAGATAGCAGCGCGGGGTCGATTTCGAACAGACTTGGCCCATGAGTATAGAGCACGGCTGCGCGTGTTTCGCGGCCGGGATAGATCACTTCGAGCGCTGCGACATAAGCAGCCATCTGGCGCATCACCGAAGCAGGAATTGCGTCTGAAGAAGCAGGAGGCCGTCTAGTCGTCTTGTAATCAACCACGGTCACGCGGTCTGCCTCAACCAGAAGCCGATCGACTGTTCCTGTCACGACCAACTCGCCCACACGCGCCGTGAGCGGCACTTCCGCTAGCGCTCGCGGGTCGAAGATATGCGCGAACCGATCATCGGACAGGACCGAAAGGGCGCTGGTGAGGATTTCCTCGCGCTCGGCGGCGCTCAATTCGCTCGCGTGCCGCTCCAGCCAAGCTTCCGTCGCTTTGGGTCGCTCGGGCACCGCCACATCAGGCAATCGTTCGAGCAGGCTGTGCATCAAGACCCCGCGCCTTGCAGCAGTGTTGGCGCGAGCTCCATCACCCAATTGGTCAGTATTGATTGGCGGCTCAGCGCTTTGGTCTTCTCCCGCCGAGCTCGGCGCGAGCGGCTTGGGCGGCCGGGGTTCTTCACCAATAGGCATTGTGGCCCAAGCTGGAAGCGGCGCAGGCTCGGGCACCTCTGGCTTGTCCTCGCGTCCTACGAGTGGCTCAGCCCGGTAGCCCCATTCGCGCCGCGCGCCCCATATCGAGTCAGCCAGTTCTGGCTCTTCAAACACAGGCTCTAGCCGGGCGTACCAACTGTCCTCAGGCACGCCTTTCTTCGCTTGCCGGGCGCTCAGCGAGCCGCCAATGAAAAGAGCCTCCTCTGCTCGCGTCATCGCTACATAAAGAAGCCGCCAGTGCTCTTGTTCGTCCGCTTGATTGGCGATTTCCTCCGCTTGGCGGATAGGCCCGACCCGCTCATCCTTGGCAAGGGCAGGCAGCGGCACATCGCGTAGTGCATCGCCTGCGCCCACAGGATCATCAGGCAGGGTCAGATCGCTGCCCTGCCCAACATCGCCTGTCGCATCAGCGAGGATCACAATCGGTGCCTGAAGGCCCTTGGAGCCATGCACCGTCATCACCCGGACGAGGCCACTCGCATCATCCGGATCGCGCTTCAGATCAGCTGTCCCGGCATCAAACCACTCGATAAAACCCGCCAGGCTGGGCACTTGGCCGGTCTCAAACGCCGCTGCTGTGTTGAGCAGTTCATCCAGCGGATCGTTCGCTTCGCGTCCCAAACGCGAAACGAGCCGCGCGCGCCCTTGCCATTCTCCTGTAAGCAACCAGGCAATCAGCGCCTGAGGCGTTTCGAAATCGGCCCTTGCCAGCAATTGGCGCAGTTTCGCTGCCGCCGCTTTCGCGCGCGTGTCGCCATGATTACGCAGGTGGTGCCACAGCGGCGTCTCTTTCGAGCGGGGCGCGAGATCAAGCAGATCGTCTTGGCTCCAACCCATGAGCGGGGAGGTCAGAAGGTTTGCGCATTCCAGATCGTCAAGCGGCTGTGCAGAAAAGCGGAGCGCGCTCAGCACATCGCGCACCGCCAGCGGCGCGCCAAGCCGCAGCCGGTCTACCCCGGCGACAGGGACGGCGCGTTCATGCAGTTTGGCAACAATTTGCGCGGCGAGATCGCGGCGTTTGCGCACCAGCACCATGATGTCACCAGGCCCGGCGTGACGCGGCTTTTCGCCTTTAGCGAGAACGAAAGGCTCCGCCCCGCTTACCCACCTGTGCACCTGCTCGGCGATGCGTTCAGCAAGAACAGAATCATGATGCGCGAGCCAATCGCGTTCATCATCCTCTTCGTCGCCCAGCGCAATCTGCACCGGCTTTAGCAAGGTCACCAGACCGGGTCGCTCAGCGCCGATATGCGGGGGTGGAGGCTCTTTGAGGCCGAACGCTTCATGGCCAAGCGCCGCAATCGCGCGGTTGACGAATTCGAGCACCACAGCGCTGGTGCGAAACGAGCGATCGAGATCATAGGGCTGCCAATTGGGCAGCTGGCGATTGTCTTGCAGTTCTTCCCCATGCCGCCGCGCGCGCTCAATCGCTTGAGCAACCTTTTCGCGGGCGCGCGCGAAATTCTCAGGGCTTGTGCCTTGAAAACCGAAAATCGCCTGCTTGTAGTCACCGACTGTGAACAGCGTGCGCACCAAGTCGCCGCTTGCGCCCTCGCCTGCGAAGAAATCGTCGATCAGTGCAAAGACGATGTCCCATTGTTCAGAATTGGTGTCTTGCGCTTCATCGATGAGGATGTGGTCGAACCGCCGATCCAGCTTGTAGCGGATCCATTGCGCCGCTTCTGATTGACCAAGCAGCTTGGCTGCGCGCGCGATCAGATCATCGAAATCAAGCAGACCTTCGCGGCGTTTCGCTGCACTCCAGCGCACCGCGAAGGCGCGCCCCAGTTCCATAGCCGCGGTTAGAAGCTCAGCAAGGTTCAATAGGGCTTGGCGCTCCTCAACCAATTGTAGGGCATCTGCGATCAGCTCTTGCGAGGGGGCGAAATGCGGCTGGGCTTCGCGCGGTTTTTTGAGATTCAGTGCTGGCGAGCCGTCAGCCTTGAGGATTGTGCCCCGAAACCCGGAGATAGCGCCAATGCGCTCCTGCCATTCGAGTGACAACCAATGCGCTAAAAACACGAGGCACTTATTCGCTGTCTTGGTTCCCCACTCTTCAAGCGGTGCGATGAGGCTTTGCACCGCGTCATCAGGAAAGACATCCGGGTGCAGACCCTCGGTCGCCCACGTCTCATCCGCATCCACGGGAATGCCGAGCAAGCGGCGAACGCGCGGGCCCATCGGGCTCTGCCAAGCGCCCTTGCCTTCCCATAGCTTTGGCGCAGCCGCGCAGCGCATCAGCCAAGCCTGGAGCGCGCCAGGATCCTTGCGCAGAGTGAACAGTTCGCTCGCATCAAGCAATCGCGTGTCGCTCTCATTCCGGGCCTCTTGCAGCATCTCCCCCAAGACAGAGCGCGACAGCAGCACCCGGTCGCGATCCTCCATGGGCCGCGCGCCCGGGGTGACGTCTGCTTCTTCAGGGAAATTGGTCAAGAGCCATTGTGAGAACGCATGGATCGTATCGATGCGAAGACCGCCTCCGGGGCAGTCAAGCACGCTGGCAAAAAGAGTTCGCGCGCGCGCTTGTGTCTCAGGGCTCATGTCTGCCCCCAGCGCATCGAGTTCGCCCGCGAGCTTGGCCGGTTCAAGCCTCACCCACCGCGCGAGCACCGCATTGATCCGGTTCGCCATCTCCGCCGCGCCGGCTTTGGTAAAGGTCAGGCACAGGATTTGCCCCGGCTCAACCTGCGGGCGCAACAACAAGCGCAGCACGCGCGCTGAAAGCACCTGTGTCTTGCCCGTGCCAGCAGACGCCGAAAGCCAAACATTGTCGCGCGGATTGACAGCGCCGCGCTGATTGCCAGCTAAAGGGAAGACCTTGGAGCTCATGCCCGTTCCTCGGGCTCTTGACCTATCTCATAGGCCCATTCTTCAAGCCGCATGAGCTGGTCGTAGTCTGAATAGCCCGGATAATCGGGGTTTTCTTTTGCCGTGAAAGGGTCAGAGCCAAGGATGTAACGCTCGATCGCTTCTTGCAGTCTGGCTTCATGGCGGGGCAGGAATTCATCGGGTTCAAGACCGCTTTCGCGCGATGAGAGTTTCATGGGGGCTGAGACCTCGCCGAACGCTTCGCCCACTTTGCGCAGTGACCAATATTCAAAAGCGCTCGTTTGGCCTTGAATCAGCGTCTCGGAGGCCTCTCCTCGCGCCCGCGCAAATCCTCCCTCGCGTGCAATCAGGCCAAGCACGCCCAATTGCAGGCGATAGCCCGCCGCTGTTTCTTTCTTCGTGGGTGGCTTGCCCGTCTTGTAGTCCACAATCGCGAGCGTTCCGTCAGCAAGTCGGTCAATCCGGTCGGCCTGACCATGAACCCTCACTCCGCGATACTCCATCGCACCCCAAGCCTCGCTCGCCAGCACTTCACGGCCATCCTCTCGCGCTGCATCGATCCATTGTTCAAATCGGGAAAGCGCAGCCATGATACGCGGTCGCCAAAGGCCCCAGACAAGCGGGTGAGGATTGCTCTTGGCCAGCCTTTCATGCGCGAAGGGAAGGAGCGGCAAATCCGGTTTCTCAAGGCGGGCCTTATGCCAGGCATCAAGGATGTCATGCACCAAAGTGCCGCGCAGCGCCGGGTCACTGAACGGGTCAGCCGCAAGCGGTTCGAGCGGCTTTAGACCAAGTATTGCACGCGCGTAGAATTGATAAGGATCGCCCAGCAATTGATCGAGCGCTGTCGCGCTGATCGCAACCTTTCGAAGTGCGGCGGATGGATTTGGTGCGGGGCGAGGATAGCGCTCGTGAACAGGCGGAGGGGATCGATCTATCCGCGGCAGGATCTGCGCGATGGCTTGTTCGCAGTGCTTTTGCGCCAAGCCCTCGCCCAGCAGCGCTTCTACTCTGAGCACGAAACGCGAAGGCCGCGTTGGCCCTTGCGTATCTCGCTGCGCCCGGCTGAGAACAACCTCAGGCGCACCCATTGCCCCTGCCAGATCGTGCGCCGCCAACCCGATGCGAAACTCCGAGCCAGGCACGCCAAGCGCGCGCAAGATCGCTGGAGCAAGCAGCGCATCGGCAGATGGGGCTTGCGGCCAACTGGCTTCGTTCAGCCCGCCACAAATCATCAGATCAGCGCGCGCCATGCGCGATTCGAGCAGTCCATAGATAGCGACGCGCGGATGCCCCCCATAGGGCGGGCGCACTGCAACCTCATCCATCGCATCGCGCAGCACACCGGCAATATCATCAGGCGCTATCATCGCATCACAATCGCGCGCGTGAAAGCGATGGTCCTCCATCAACGCTGAGAGTGCTCGGCCATCAGCCTGCGCCCAGACCCGTTCACCCGCGAGCTCTTGCGCAGCTGAAGTCAAACGATCGAGAGCCTCGGCGAAAAGCGTTTCCTCTGTGCCAAGATCAAGCGAGGTCAGCGTGGTCTCAACGCTTTGCCACCATGTCGTGACCTGCGCTTCGTGGGCGATGATGCGCAGCGGCTCCAAGCCCGGTGCTGGCTCTGGCCCGCGAAGATGCAACTCGAAACGGCGCAAATTGGCGAGCCAATCGCCGCGCGCATTAGCGTTGTCGGAAAGCACGAGCGGATGCCCTAGGGCCGCTACCAGGTTCACAGGACGGGGGCCATGCGAGACAATTTCTGCGAGCAATCCCATCAAGCGTCCCGCCGGGGTGAGCGAAAGCGGCTGGCCCGCTGTATCGTCGGCGGAGATATTCCAGCGCGCTAGATGTTGCACCACGCGCCGCGCAAGGCCCCTATCAGCGCTGATGACGGCCACCCGTTTCTCAGGCGTCTCGAGCGCTTCACGCACCAACAGCGCAATCGCTTGTGCCTCTTCCTCAAGGGTCGCGCTCGTCATCATTCGGACGCCGCTGAGCTGGCGCTGATCTGGCGTTAGATTCACCCATGCCTTGCTTGCCTGAGGCGGAAGAAACAGAGAGCTGATCGCGCGGCTGCGGGCTGGTTCCGCGGCGCCCAAACCGCGCCGATGCCATGGCTGAACTTCCTCGCGAGCGATGCCCATCCGGGCGAGCAGCAGCTTCAAATGATACTGTGGATGGGTCAGCGCATCCTTGCTGCCAAACGCTTCGGAACCGGGCTCTGGGGCGCTGCCAGCGCGGCCGAGCTCTTCCCACGCGGCATCGCTCATCATAAGATCAAGGTCCGGCAGGATCACCGCACCCTGCGGCAAATCAGCGATCGTGCGCAACATTCGGGCGAGCGCTGGCGAAGCGCTGGTCACCCCCGCGGCGATAATCGGCGTTTGCGGCGACTGAGCACGCCAGCGCTGGCGTGCGCGATCGAACAGCAGATTGCGCCGGGTCGCGGCATCCACTTGTCCAAGCTCGCTCAAGCGGATCAGCCAACGCGCTTGCACGCGCGCAAACAGCCGGATGGAGTTTTGCCAATGGCCTG
>JBCBOW010000109.1:0-6401 GCA_039821045.1 Pseudomonadota bacterium | reverse complement strand
CTGAAACTCGCCATTGGCGAGCCTCGCTTTGACTTCGCAGAAGACTTCTGGAGAGTATGGGGCCCTTTCGGGCCTCTCGGGTCGTTCAACAATCATGGCAATATCCTTGTGCCAAAAGACGACCGGACTTGACGAGATTCCGAAAATATAGGAGGCGTCCTACATCAACGGGGAATATCCCGCTCCCACCGCCCGGCCAAGGATAGGTGGGAGTTGCCCCGAGAAGCCCCGGCGCTGGTACCGCCGGGGTTTTGCCTTTTCGGAACAATCAACTGTGTAGGAATCCAGAGAATGGGGTTTGAGTCTAGGCCCGTTTTGTTCTTTTGGATGATTCGCCGGGGATAAACTTCAAGGCCGCGTCCAACGCTTGCGTTTTTCGCCAATCTTTCGGGGAAGCCTAGGCCTAAGCGGCGAGGGCTTCGCCAATCCGCCGATAGGTCAGGCGCTTGCCAGCAATACCCTTTAGGGCAATGTCGGCGCGCTCGCGGTCTTCGGTGCCACGGCCCGAACGATTGGAATAACGGAAGTCAAATTCGGCAAGGTCGCGGTGCAGATATTGCTGACCACAGTGCTGGTAGATGCCGCGCATGCCCTTTTTGAAGATGCTGAAAAAGCCTTCGATCGTGTTGGTGTAATTGGTGGGATCAGAAGCGCTGACGTATTCGTATTGCGCGTGCGCACGCACGATATGAAGGCCATCGGCAAACCAAACGAAACGCACAGGCAAGCTGTTCAAGCGGCTAAGCGTTCTGCTGATGCTGACACCGGTGTGGCCGTTTTCGGGGATCGCCCCCGCTGCTGAAACGCTCATGACGAACTCAGCTTCGCTCATGGTGTCAGCCCGCGTTTCCAGATCATCCATAAGCGTGTTGAACTCGGCCACCTGAGCCTCGGAAAAGCTCTTATCCACGTCGACGAAGCGGCGCAGATAATCAAAATCTTGCCGCCGCGCTTCCACGCTGCTGGCTGGTCTAGTCTCGCGTCGCAGCGTGGACGCGATCGAGAGGAGGCCCTTTAAAGCCGTCCTTTGCTGCCGGCGTTCAGCAATGCGAGCCGATCAAAGCAGTCTCAGGCTAGAATTGTCGTCTTAAGCGCCCTGCGCTTTAGCTCCTGCCGCAACGCTTGCACGGTGAGTGCCCGCAAGCTTGGTCGAGCGCTGCTTGATCCCGCTAAGGAAGCGCCATTCGGTCGTCGCGGCGCCAGGCGTCAATTCAATCGCCATGTAACCGCGCTGGGAGGTATCTGCCCACACAAGCTCTTCGTTCTCGGCCACCAAAGCGCCCGCAAGCACTGCCGGCGGGATCATGGCGAGATAGCTCTCAAGGCCTGGCGAAGTCACGCCGGGTGTGCCGAATTCCACGCCCACCGCATTGCCATTGTGCGCGAGGTCAAAGTTCCATGCATTGTGCGTGTCACCCGCCAGCACGACAAGATTTGCGTCGGCCTCAAGAGACAGCTCAAACAGACGGTCACGCGCGGCGGGATAACCATCCCAGGCGTCCATGTTGGAGGGAAGCCCGGCAGCGCGCGCCAGTTTCCCCGCTTGAAGCCGGCGTGCAAGGTAGTCAGGCAAACCATCAGGGACGCTCTCAAACAACGCGCTCGGCGCCTTTTGTTTGCCGATCAGCACTTGCTGCACCAGCACCTGCCATGTGGCACCGCGCGCGGTTGAGGCTGCGAGCCCTGCACCCAGCCACTCTTCCTGCGCTGCGCCGAGCATCTGGCGCTCGGGATCGAGATAGTCGCCAGTGGCAAAGGTATTGAGCGAAGCGGCCATCGCCTCAGGATCGGCTTTGCCTTTGAGAACCTTTTCGACGCTGAATTGCTCTTCGCGCCCTTCCAGACGGGTGTCGATGCGAAAGAGGGTCGCCAGATCGCCAACGTCGTAAGCGGCATAGGGCGCATCAGAGATCGGCATCCACTCGCGATAGACCTGCTCGGCAATAGCCTTGCGCTTGGCCCAGCTGCCTTCGGTGGCCGGATCGTGGTTTTCAGCCCCGTTTTCCCAGCTGTCATTCGCGCTTTCGTGATCATCCCAGACGCTGATCATCGGCAAGACCTGGTGCATGCGCTGGAGATCGGGGTCAGCGCGATAGGTCGCATAACGCAGGCGGTAATCGGCGAGAGTGAGGATCTCGTTGTCGGGCTCCAGATCGCGGCCCGGATTCACCTGGCTCTTGGAGGGATAGGTGCCCTCGCCGTATTCGTAGATATAGTCGCCCAGATGGACCGCGAGGTCGACATCATTCGCTTCGACGGCATGCGCGTATGCATTGAAATGGCCAAAGCCGTAGTTTGCGCAGGAGAAGACCGCCATACGAAACTTCGAAGTCGGCCCTTGCGGCAAGGTGCGGGTGCGCCCAACGGGAGACATGGTGCCATCAGGGGCCATGAAGCGGAAGAAGTACCAACTGTCAGGGGCAAGGCCCTGCGCCATCGTCTTGACACACCAATCGCGCGAAGGGCTTGCTGACACACTGCCTTCAGAAACGACGCTAGAAAAATCCGCGCTGGTGGCGATTTGCCATTCAAGCTTGGTTTCGCTCTCGCCCACGTACCGCGTCCACAGCAGCACTTGATTCGCGCCAGGCTCCCCGCTGGCGACATTATGCGTAAAGCCACTGCCAAAGCTGCGCGCCACTGCGGGGCTCGCGGCCAATGCAGCGGATGCGCCAGCAAGGCCAAATAGGCCGCGGCGGCTAAGCGAGGTTGCGTTGCCAGTTGCGTTGCCAGTTGCTGGGCGGGCGGGCTGCGGTGCGCTGTCAGTTTTGTACATACGCTGGTTGATAGAAGGGTCGGATTGCGGGCCTGTTACAAAGCCCATCTGTTCGCACAATGCTTGCCACAGCGATAGGCGTAAGGGCATGACAGGCGCCATGACCAATGCCAGCTTTCACGCCATGCCTGACGGCAGACGAATTGCCTATCGCTTCACTCAGGGCGCTGGACCAACGCTCGTGTTCCTGCCCGGCTACATGTCCGATATGGCCGGCAGCAAAGCCACCGCACTGTTCGATGAGGCGGTTGAAAAGGGGCGCGCCTGTTTGCTGCTCGATTACTCTGGCTGCGGGCAAAGCGATGGAGATTTCGCGGACGGCACGCTCTCGCGCTGGCGCGAGGAGGTGTGCGCTTTGATCGACGCTTACATCGAGGGTCCAGTGATCCTTGTCGGCTCTTCGATGGGCGGGTGGCTGATGCTGCTGGTGGGGCTGGCACTCGGCGATCGTTTGAGCGGGGTCATCGGCATCGCGCCTGCGCCAGACTTCACCCGGTGGGGCTACACCAAGGCGCAGCGCGATCAACTCGCAGCGGGAGAGATCGTTTACGAAGACAATCCCTATGGCCCTGAGCCGACACCGACGCATCCGGGCTTCTTCGCCGACGCTGAAGCGCAGTTGCAACTTGACGCGGCAATCGCGCTGACCTGCCCGGTTCATCTGTTGCACGGGCAAAACGATGCCGATGTACCTTGGGAAATCAGTCTCAAACTGGCCGCCGCGCTGGAGACAGGTCGCGTACAGGTGACCCTGGTAAAAGACGGGGATCATCGCCTCTCGCGCCCGAGCGACATTGACTTGCTTAAGCGGACGGTAAACGCCATGCTCACCTCAATCGCAGAAGCTCTATGACCCTTCTCCAGACCCTTGTTCCGCTCGTCCTTGCGCAAGTTGGGCCCAATCCCAACGCCATCGACATCATTGGCAACCCCGATGATCTTGTCCGGAGACCTCCGCGCCAGCGCAGCCTTGATGAAGAGATCGCTGATCCCAAAGCGGCATGGCTGGGCGAGTGTTTGCAGTTGATCGAAACCGATCCGGCGCGCGCGCATTCGCAGGCTCAAATAAAGCTCGGCGCTTCAAGCGGCGCGGATGCGGTGATTGCTAACCATTGTCTCGGGCTCGCTGCGACCAAACTCAATCTTTGGGATGATGCGACGGCAGCCTTTGCAGCGGCGCGCCAGGGCACCCCGCTCGAAGAAATCCGCGCCCGCGCTCGGTTTGCAGCGATGGCCGGTAATGCAGCGCTTGGAGCGGGCAATGCCGCGCTCGCTCTGTCGCATTTGCAGACGGCTCGAGCGGAAGCCCAGGAAGCTTCCTCAGCCGATCTTCAAGCGATTGCAGCAACAGATGCAGCGCGCGCGCTGGTCGCTCTTGACCGCGCTGATGAAGCGCTCACGGCGCTTGACGAAGCCACCGCGCTTGCCCCCGGCGCGAGCGAAGGGTGGCTCCTCAAGGCGACGCTCTTGCGTCGTCTCGATCAGCTAAGCGAAGCGCAAGGTGCTATCGAAAAGGCCGCGGAGCTTGCCCCTCAGGAAGGCGCCATCGGCTTGGAAGCGGGCGTTATCGCGGTGCTGGGCGGGCGCGAGGAGGCTGCGCGCGCGAGCTGGCAATCAGTGATCGACACGCAGCCCGAAAGCCTGGCCGCGCAGACCGCGCAAAACTATCTTGCGCAATTGCCGCCAAAACCTGATCCTGCCACCCCCGCACCATCGCCAAGCGAGACGCCCTCATGACGCAGCTTTCTGTTCTTGATCTGGTCCCCGTTCGCGAGGGTGGATCGGTGGCTGAGGCTTTTGCTGCTTCCACCAAGCTGGCGCAGGCGGCGGAGCGATTGGGGGCCAAGCGCTTCTGGGTCGCAGAACATCATGCGATGGCTGGGATTGCAGGCGGCGCGACCTCGGTTGTCCTCGCGCATATCGGCAATGCGACAGACCGCATCCGCATCGGGGCCGGTGGCATCATGCTGCCCAATCACACACCTTTTCAGATCGCTGAGCAATTCGGCACGCTGGATGCGCTGTTTCCGGGGCGCGTTGACCTTGGGCTGGGGCGCGCACCGGGCGCCGGGCCAGAACTGCAGCGCGCCTTGCGCAAGGACCTCGCGCAGGCCTCCGAGTATTTCCCGCAAGACGTCCTTGAATTGCGAGCGCTTTTGACAGGCGATGTCGAGCTCCCAATCGCCGCCACCCCGGGACTTGGCGCTGCGCCGCAGCTCTGGATGCTCGGTTCAAGCCTGTTTGGCGCGCAGCTCGCCGCCAAGCTTGGCATGCCCTATGCGTTTGCGGCGCACTTTGCTCCGGATCACCTTGATGATGCGCTCGAACTCTATCGGCGCAATTTCCAGCCGTCTGAAGCGCTCGCGGCCCCGCACGTCATGGTTGCGATGAATGTCTTTGCCGCAGATAGCGATGCACAGGCGCGCACATTGGCATCTAGCCAGCAACAAGCCTTTGTAGCGTTGCGAACCGGGTCTCCTGGCAAGCTGCCGCCTCCGATTGAGGGGTACGAAAACACTCTGCCCGCGCCTGTACGCGCGATGCTGGCGCATATTGGGCAGGCCAGCGCGGTGGGTGCGCCGAGCGCAGTGCGCGCTCAGATCAGCGCCTTTCTTGAGCGCACCGGCGCTGATGAAATCCTGCTTTGCGGGTCTACCTTTGACCCCGATGCCCGGATCCGCTCACTCGAGCTGACCTTCGATGCAATGAGCGCCGAATTGGTCGCCTCCTAAGCGGACCCGGGGGCGGTAAGATATGCGCGCCGCTGAAGCACCAGGAGCGGACCCAGAAGAGCGCATCTTTCTCTTATAGAGTGTCTTCAGACGATACGGGCGCTTCGCGCAAACGACTTTTCCTAAAAGCTCAGACGCGCTTCAACTAAGGGTCAATTGCGCTTGCACGACTCCCGAAAAGCCCTGTATCTCTCCTTCGAAAAATTCGGTTCGTAGCAATAAAATTACCGCCAAGCACAGCCGAGCAGGCATGACCGGGAGAGACAGACATGTCGACCAAAGCCCCTCAAGCACCTGATGCACTCTTGTCTGAATCAGCCAGCCACTCAAGCCACCCCGGCAATTGGAGCAAAGTGCTGGCTGAACACTTGCAGCTTGCCGTCCTGCCCGGCGAACGCTCGCTTGATGAGGAAGGGCTCAGCCAAACGGCTGCCTTTCTGATCGAAGCAAGCGCCAAGCGGAAGAGTGGCCGCTCAGCGCTTCTCCTCGAATCCGAGACTTCCGGTCGACGCCATTTGCGCATCGCAGTGATCAATGATGACATGCCGTTTCTCGTTGATTCCGTCGCCGCCGCCATAACCGCGCATGGGCTCAGCATTGATCGCCTCATCCATCCCGTCGTGCCCGTGAAGCGTGATGCACAAGGTCAACTGAAAGAGATTGCCGCAGCAGGGCACGCAGGCGATGATCATCAGCCGGAATCGATGATTTACATTGAGACCCCGCGGGTCGATGCCAAACAGCGCCAAGAGCTGCTTGCCGCGCTGCGGGTAACGCTTGCTGACGTCCACGCAGCGGTCGAAGATTGGCCGAAGATGCAAGCGACGATGGCGAGCGATGCTTTGCAGCTTGTCAATCGAGACGAAGCCGAAGCGCTTGAAAACGCGAGCCTG
>JBCBOW010000108.1:0-6431 GCA_039821045.1 Pseudomonadota bacterium | reverse complement strand
CGTCGTGCCGCCGCTCGTCGTCGTGGTCGAGTTGTCGATGTTCCCGCTCGTGGTGGTCGTGGTCGTCGTCGTGCTGCTGGGCGTGCCCGTCGTGCTACCGCTTGATGTGCTCACATCGCCGGATGTCGATGTCGATCCGCCCGATGTTGATGTCGAGGTCGAGCCACCGTCGGTGCCACCGGTTGTCGTCGTGCTGACGACAGAGACATCGCCCGATGACGAACCGCCGCCCCCAAAGAAGCCGCCACCGAAGAAGCCGCCCCCAAATCCGCCGCCAAAGCCGCCCAGGCCTCCGCCAACGATCACGGGCGCTCCGCCGCCACCGCCGCCGCGCACGGGCGGAAGCGGGGGAAGCGGCGCGGGCGCATAAGCGACCTGCGCAATCGGAGGGCATTCGTTGGGATCGATATAGGCGTTGACCACACCCGCTGGCAGCGGCGCTGATTGCGCGACAGCCCCTGCTCCACCGAAACCTTGCGGGATCGGCTGACACTCGATCGTGCGCTCCACGATCCGCCGGCGACGCTGCTCGGGCTGCGGCAGAGGCGGCAGCTCGCGGGTGCGCGTCTTGATGTATTTGGGCTCAGCAACAACAGGCGTCGGCAGCGGCGGAGCGCCCTTAACCAGTTTGCCGTCAGCATCCGAACTATAAATCGGCTCGTCGGTCACCATCGGCTCGGCCACACGCACCGCGCCGCCCTGCTGGGCAACCTGAACGGCACCGCCGGTCATCAGGGCGACCCCAGCGGCGGTGGCGGATAGCTTTGCAGCAGCCAGTTTGAACGACATAGTTGCTTGGCCTTGTATCTGTGGCTTTGTTCAGCGCAGACCACCTGCACTGTCACCAAACCCAAGCCTCTCATGCGACCAGAAAGCTTGGCCCGACAATGCGGTTAACCATGATTGAGAGCCCCAATCGGGCCAAACCCCGCGAAAACCCGCCATTTTCAAGGGCGCTGTCCCGATATGATACCGAAACCGGGCTGGAGGTTAGGCGCCAGGTTAGTTGTGCGCCGGCTTGCGCGGCCTATTGGTCGCCTTCAAACAATCCGGACTGGCGCGGTGTGGGCGTCGGCGCGTCCAAGCCCAGGTGCTCCCAGCCGGCATCGTTGAGCATGCGCCCGCGCTCGGTGCGCGCGAGCAGGCCAAGCTGGATGAGGTAAGGCTCGATCACTTCTTCGACCGTGTCGCGTTGTTCGGCGAGGCCCGCTGCAAGCGCCGCGACACCCACCGGGCCGCCCTTGTAAGTCGTTGCGATCATGGTGAGATAGCGCCGGTCCATGCTATCCAGGCCCAACCGGTCAATCTCAAGCCGGGTGAGCGCATCATCGGCGATCGCGCGGGTCACAGTGTGCTGTGCAGCGACCTGCGCGAAGTCCCGCACGCGCCTGAGCAAGCGACCCGCCACACGCGGCGTGCCCCGCGAGCGTTGGGCGATCTCGCGCGCGCCCGCGGGATCAATATCAAGACCAAGCAGCCGCGCGCCGCGGGTGACGACATGGTCGAGCTCGTCATGGGTGTAGAATTGCAAGCGCACCGGGATACCAAAGCGATCGCGCAAAGGCGTGGTGAGCAGGCCCTGACGGGTGGTCGCGCCAACCAGTGTGAAAGGCGGCAAGTCAATGCGCACGCTGCGCGCTGAGGGCCCCTCGCCGATGATGATATCAAGCGCGCGGTCCTCCATGGCGGGGTACAGCACTTCTTCGACCACAGGGTTGAGCCGGTGGATTTCATCAATGAACAGAACGTCATGCGGCTCCAGATTGGTGAGCAGCGCGGCCAAGTCCCCCGCCTTGGCGATCACGGGGCCGGAGGTGGCGCGAAAGCCGACGCCCAGTTCTGCGGCGACGATCTGCGCCAGCGTGGTCTTGCCGAGGCCCGGCGGGCCGAAGAACAGCGTATGGTCCATCGCTTCCCCGCGCGCCCTGGCGCTTTCGATGAAGACCTTGAGATTGTCGCGAGCGGCTTCTTGGCCGATGAACTCGGTGAGGCGCTTGGGGCGGAGCGCGGTGTCCGGGTCGCCGGGTTGAGGCGTGGGTGTGTGGAGGGGGGCAGGGTCAGTCATGTCTTCCCATCCCGTCACCCTGAACTTGTTTCAGGGTCCATTTGCCGTCACGCTCTGTCCTATGCCCTTCGAACGCCAACCTTGCGTCTACATCCTCGTGAGCAAGCCCTTTGGAACGCTTTACATTGGTGTCACGAGCGATCTTCTCGCCCGGCTGTGGCAGCATCGTACCGAAGAAATCAAAGGTTTCACCAAGCGATATGCCGTGCATCGGCTTGTCCGCTATGAGCTTTTCGCAGACATGGACAGCGCGATTCAACGCGAAAAGCAGCTCAAAAACTGGCGCAGGAAGTGGAAGATCAATCTGATCGAGAGCGACAACCCCGATTGGCATGATCTGGCGGTTGGGCTGGGACTGCCTCCCATAGGATTGAGCTGATTGCGAGATGGATCCTGAAACGAGTTCAGGATGACGAGTAGGCCTGCCCATCACCCAGCCGCCTTCTTCAGTGCCACGCGGATGAGGTCGCCCTCGCCCGCGCCTTCGCCCAATTCCTCGACCGCGCGCGCCACAGCCTGCGCCGCTACTGCCGGTTTGAACCCGAGGTTCTCCAGCGCACTCACAGCATCCGCGCTTGCGCCGCCCTTCGCAACCGCTCCGCCTCCAAGCGCAGCGCCCGCCATGCCGCCGCCCGGCAGCGCGCCCGCTTTGTCCTTCAGCTCGTTCACAATCCGGCCCGCCAGTTTTGGCCCCACACCGTTCGCGCGCGCCACGCTCGCCGCATCGCCCGCCGCGCACGCATCGCGCAGTTCACCGGTGGAGAGCGCCGAGAGGATCGCGAGGCCCACTTTGCTCCCCACGCCCTGCACCCCCGTCAGCAACCTGAACCAGTCGCGCTCTGCGCTTTCGGCAAAGCCCAGCAGACGCATATCGTTCTCGCTCACCTGCAGATCGGTGTGGACCGTGCACGCCTCGCCCACCTCGCCCAAAGCCGACAGGGTCCGCGCCGAGCAATGCACCAGATAGCCCACGCCCTGGACATCCACGATGGCCCAGTCCTCGCCGGTCTCATCCAACCGCCCTGACAGCTTTGCAATCATGGTTTGTTCTTGGAGTAAACCACGCGGGAACGCCAGTGCTCCCCCTCATTTGTCCGCACACAAGACTCGGACTGCCGCGCGCGCGATGGACAAAATGCTGCGCTTGCGCAAAAGGCTTGGCTTATGAGTTTCAACACATTCGGGCGGGTCTTCCGCTTTTCCACTTGGGGTGAGAGCCACGGGCCGGGTCTGGGCGCGGTGGTCGATGGGTGCCCGCCGGGATTGGCGCTTACCGAAAAAGCGATCCAACCCTTTCTGGACGCGCGTCGTCCGGGCCAGAGCAAGTATACAACGCAGCGCAAGGAAGCGGATCAGGTGCGCATCCTTTCCGGCGTCTTTGATAACGAAAAGGGTCAGCAGGTCACCACGGGCACGCCCATTCACCTGATGATTGAAAACACCGATCAGCGCTCCAAGGATTATTCGGAGATCAAGACGAGCTACCGACCCGGCCATGCGGATTATGCCTATGACGCGAAGTACGGCATCCGCGATTATCGCGGCGGCGGGCGCTCTTCCGCGCGGGAAACCGCGGCGCGGGTGGCCGCGGGCGCGGTGGCGCGGCTCGTCATCCCCGAAGTCACCATTCACGCGCATGTGTGCGAGCTCGGCGGAGATCGGATCGAACATGAAGCGGTGAATTACGACAATATCACCACCAATCCCTTTTTCTGCGCGGACAGCTGGGCGGCCAAACGCTGGGAAGAAACGGTCGAAAAGGCGCGCAAGGATGGCTCCTCGTTGGGTGCGGTGGTCGAATGCGTCGCCTATGGGGTGCCTGCAGGATGGGGAGCGCCTGTCTATGCCAAGCTCGACAGCGATCTTGCCGCGGCGATGATGAGCATCAACGCGGTGAAAGGCGTGGAGATCGGCGATGGCTTTGAAGCCGCGCGGCTCACGGGCGAGCAAAACGCGGATGCGATGACGCCGGGCAACGATGGCAAACCTGTGTTCGCAAGCAACCATGCTGGCGGCACGGCGGGCGGGATATCGACGGGGCAGCCCGTGGTGTGCCGGGTCGCCTTCAAACCGACGAGCTCGATCCTTACACCGGTGCAATCAATAACTGCGAACGGCGAATCCACCGAAGTGCGCACCAAGGGGCGGCACGACCCTTGCGTCGGCATTCGCGGCGCGCCGGTGGTCGCAGCGATGATGGCGCTGGTGCTGGCGGATCACAAGATGCTGCACCGGGCTCAGTGCGGGTAGTCCTAACGGGCTCTTCGGGCCGCGTTGGCCGCGCGATTTATGGCGCGTTGGTGCCCGAGCATGACGTTATCGGCGTGGATCGGAATGTCTTCTCAACCACGCACGTGATCGGCGATTGCGGCGATGCAGAACTGATGAAGCGCGTTTGCGAGGGGGCGGACGCAATCATCCACACGGCAGGCCCCCACGCGCCGCATGTAGGCTTGGTGCCCGATGCAGAGTTTGAGCGGATCAACATCGAAGCCACGCGCTCGCTTTATGAAATCGCCCAAAACTGCGGCGCACGGCGGTTTCTCTACACCAGCACGACAGCGCTCTATGCGCATGCGATCGAGCCTGGCGCGTGCACCTGGGTGACTGAGGAGACCGAGCCGCGCCCGCGCACCATCTATCACCGCACCAATCTTGCAGCAGAGCGCTTGCTGCAAGAGCTTGCGAACGAGGATTGTCCAGTTCGCGCGCTGCGGATGTCGCGGTGCTTTCCTGAACCAGCGGACATCATGGCGACCTATCGCCTTCATCGCGGGATCGATGCGCGCGATGTGGCGAACGGGCATGTGCTTGCCTTAAATCATGAGGGCAAACCATTCGGGCGGTTTATTCTATCGGGCCATTCGCCCTTTGCACAAAGCGATTGTGCAGCCCTCGCGCATGATGCCGAGTTGGTTCTACGCGAGCGGGCGCCGGAGCTCGCCGCTATCTTTGACGCGCGCGGATGGGCACTTCCTCAAGCAATTGATCGAGTATATGCGCCAACCAAAGCCATGAAAGAGCTCGGCTGGCGGCCACGCTTTGGTTGGGATGAAGTGATCCGCCAAGCAGACCGTGCCGACCTGGAAGTGCTACCCGTTTGTGCACTTGGCTCGTCGGCTCGAGAGTAAAGCGCTGCGCTTCAAGCCCTCGGTTTCGCAATTGAGCGCATCGCGATGTTGGAAAAATCTGTCATAAAATTGCGCTTGGAAATTGCGCGGTGAAATATTAGTACACCTGTGACGATCCTGGAAGCCAATCGTCATGCAGTGCAACAAAGTTGCGCGTTCGGCGTTCTATAAGCTCACCCAAGGTAAACTGACAAAATATGCAAATCCATCCCCGCCTCGAAGCTTCGGCGGCTCTCCATCGTGAATTGGAGAGCGTTGCCAAGGTTTTGCCCAGCATC
This sequence comes from Pseudomonadota bacterium, assembly GCA_039821045.1. Lineage (GTDB taxonomy): Bacteria > Pseudomonadota > Alphaproteobacteria > Sphingomonadales > Sphingomonadaceae > Erythrobacter. The sequence continues at coordinate 957 of JBCBOW010000108.1, read as the reverse complement.
CCGCTTAATCCAGAAGACCGCAAGACGCAGATCGTCGTGGTCGGTGGAGGCGCCGGCGGGCTCGAGCTGGTGCGCAAGCTCGGGGCCAAGTTTGGGCGCAAAAACCACGATATCATCCTCGTTGATCAAAACCCCTCGCATATCTGGAAGCCGCTGCTGCATGAGGTCGCGGCCGGTTCGCTTGATGCCAACCTCGATGAGGTGGGCTATCGCGGCCATTGCTTTCGCTGGGGCTACAGGTTTTTCCAAGGACGCCTCGAAGGCATCGACCGCGCAAACAAGATGATCCGCCTGGCCCCTGTCGAGGATGAGCGCGGCGAGGAGCTGATTGCAAGCCACACCATCCGCTACGATTATCTCGTGCTGGCGGTCGGCTCGGTCTCGAATGATTTCGGCGTGCCCGGTGTCCAGGAACACTGCGTCTATCTCGATTCGCGCGCGCAGGCGGACAAATTTCGCACCAAGCTTCTCAATCATTGCCTCAGGGTCAGCCGCGCCCTGATGATGGACAAAGAAGCCGAAGACCGGGTGCGCGTGGCGATCGTAGGCGGCGGGGCGACCGGGGTTGAGCTTGCAGCTGAGCTTTACAACGCGGCGGGCGCCTTGCGGCACTACGGCCTCGAGGTGTTCGATGAGAGCAGGCTTGAGGTGACGCTGCTGGAAGCGGGTCAGCGCATTCTGCCCGCTTTGCCAGAGCGCCTCTCGAACTCAGCAACACAAGAGCTACAACATCTGGGTGTGGAAGTGCGCACCGATACGCAAGTGATCCGAGCGCAAAGCGGGCGTTTGCTCACGCGCTGCGAGAATGTGATCAAGGCGGATCTGATGGTCTGGGCTGCGGGTGTTAAAGGCGCGCCGTTTCTGGCGACGCTTGGCCTCACCTCCAATCGCAACAATCAGATCATGGTCCGCGATACGCTGCAAACGCTTGAAGATGACCGCATCTTTGCGCTGGGG
>JBCBOW010000107.1:0-6446 GCA_039821045.1 Pseudomonadota bacterium | reverse complement strand
TGTCCCGCGCACTTGAGGCCGGGAATAGCCCGAACCTGCAAGTCAGCGGTGAGCGCACGCGGATCTATGTGATCGTACTCAACCGCATAGCCAGGCTCGACAATTTCAACCTGTTCCAGCCCCCGCATCGCTCGCAGCATCTGATGCTGCACATCAACGGGCAGCGAGGTGCTGATCCCGTTGGGATAGACCAGATGCGTTGTCAGCCCTTCGGGTTCGAGAAAGACCTGGTGCCCATCACGATCACCAAAGCGATGGATCTTGTCCTCGATCGACGGGCAGTAACGCGGACCTGCTGCGTCAATCGCACCTGAAAACAGAGGGGAGCGATGAAGATTGGCACGGATCGCTTCATGCGCAGCTTCATTAGTCCGGGTGATCGCGCAAAAAACCTGCGGGTTTGCTCGACGATCATTCAGAGCAGACATCGTCCACGCATCGCTGTCCGACGGTTGTTCATCAAGCGCTGCCCAATCAATCGTGCGCCCGTCGAGCCGCGGCGGCGTTCCTGTCTTAAGCCGCGCCATGGGCAAATCCGCGCCGCGCAATTGCTCCGCTAAGCGTGTCGCAGCGTTCTCCCCGATCCGACCGCCCTCAAAGCGCTCCTCACCACGAAACAAGACACCGCCCAAGAATGTACCGGTGCACAAAATAACGCGGCGGGCGCTCAACTGAGTGTCGTCCGCAAAACTTAAACCCGTGACCGAGCCGCCAGCCAGACGAAGCGCTGCAGCCTCACCTCGGATCAGTATGAGATTGGCCTGTGAACGAACAATACGTTGCACTTCCGCTTTGAACAGCACTCGATCAGCCTGGACCCGAGGGCCCCAGACAGCGCTGCCCTTTGAGCGGTTAAGCATGCGGTAGTGAATAGCGCCGGCATCAGCTGCGAGGCCCAAGACACCATCAAGCGCGTCTACTTCCCGCACCAAATGCCCTTTGCCGAGCCCGCCGATTGCGGGGTTGCAACTCATTGCGCCGACCGCATCAAGATCAAAGCTTACCAGCCCCGTGCGCGCACCCATGCGCGCTGCAGCGCAGGCAGCTTCCACGCCAGCGTGCCCACCGCCAATTACCAGGACATCAAAATCATGCATGGCGCGTCAGATAAGGTTTGAGCCCGCGCTCGTCAAAGCTGTTTCACGTGAAACGTGCCAAGAGGAATGGCGCGAGCTATTTCCCGATGCAAAATCGACCAAACAGAGCATCAAGCATATCTTCAGTCGCCGCGCGCCCAATGAGCCGGTCGAGCGCTAGCCGAGCACCGCGTAATTCTTCACCGATCAAGAGATAGTCACGCATGTATTGAGCCCGTTCGAGCGCCACTGCAACTTCGCTCAAGAGCGCATGCTGCCGAGCGTTCACTGCGGCCTCACCGGGCTTGGGGAGAAGTCCACCCGCGGCTTTGATCAGCTCTTGCTTCAATCGCGATAGGGCCGCCTGATCGGTGGCAGATACTGTCACTCGTGGCTCTCGCTTCGGGACAAAATCATCAGCGTCCGCCCGAGCCGCAACTTCCCACGCGCCCAAAGGCCCTTCGCCTTCCGGTCCCAGCCACAGCACAATATCTGCCCGAGCCACCTGATCCCTCGCGCGATCAATGCCGACCCGCTCAATCGCGTCAGCCCCCAGCTCTCTAAGGCCGGCAGTGTCGACTAAAGTGAAAGGCACGCCTTCCATGGCGACGCTGCGCTCAATCACATCACGCGTGGTCCCTGCCAAGGGTGAAGTGATTGCCGCCTCGCTCTCCACGAGTGCGTTGAAAAGTGTCGACTTTCCTGCATTGGGCGGACCAGCGAGCACAACGCGGATCCCTTCCCCAAGCTTCTCGGCGCGTGGCCGCTCAAGCCATGCAACGATATCTCGGCGCAATTCCTCAACACCAGCGAGCCTTGCCCCCGTCGCCGTTGCCACATCGTCCTCATCGCCGAAATCGAGCTCAGCTTCGACGCGCGCAGATAGCGCCAACACCTGCTCCCGCCACACCGCAAATCGCTCGGACAGGCCGCCGGCAAGGTTAGTCAAAGCCGATGCACGTTGGAGTTCTGTCTCAGCCGCGAGCAAGTCGGCCAAGCCTTCCGCCTGAGCCAAATCCAAACGGCCATTGGTGAATGCGCGACGGGTGAACTCACCCGCTTCAGCACGATCTAGCCCTTCAATCGCGCCCAGCGCTTCCACGACCGCGCTCAAGACAGCACGGCCACCGTGGCAATGAAGCTCTGCAAGGTCTTCACCGGTGGCTGTATCGGGCCCCGGAAACCAAAGCACTAAAGCTTGATCTAGAACACGGCCATCCCTCGCACGCAACGTCCGCAGACTTGCGCGCCGCGCTGTTGGAAGCCCGCCCGCAAGCAGCGAAAGGGCATGGCCGGCTCGGGGGCCGCTTACCCGGATAACCCCGATCGCCGCAGGAGGCGGACCACTAGAGACAGCAAAAATCGTGGGTGACATCATTAAGGGTGTTTCACGTGGAACACGACTTCAAAAAAGCTCAAAGTGCGCTTTCGTCTTCATCGTCCTCATCGCGGCGCGTCGGACGGTCTCGCGATGAGCCCCGCATGCCGCCTTCTACGAAGCTCTGAAAAAGCTTCAGACCCATTTGCCCCATCGGCGCCAGGTTCTCAGCATACTCCTTAAGTTGATCCGGATTGCTAGCGCTCTTCATCGCTTTGGACACGGTATCAACGTAAATGGAGTTGGCTTGGCTCACATCAGGAAGCCCCATGAACGTGCGCGCTTCTTCTGGCGAGCATTCAATCTCAATGTTGATCTTCATAAGCTCTTGGCCTTTCATCCACTTCCCAACGGTGTAGATGTGGGCCCGACGCAGGCTTTATGCAATGGAACGCAACGAGCAGTGCCGCACTAGTTCAAAGTGGCAAAGTTCATCACAATCTTCCGGTGATCAGGGTTTATACCTTTTGGGAGGTCCGCCTCCAAAATCTCCCGCCGTGCCTCAACACTCTCCGCAATCAGCACTCGCTTCATAGCCCAATCGGGACAGGCACGCTCGCTCGCATGGCTGCGATCCAGCATCGAAATACCGCTGTGCCGCGGATCATGACTGATCTTAAGCATGAGCGAAACGAGCTCTGCTTCCTCTCCTTCGAGCAATTGCAGGAAATTGCGCCCGTTGTAGAGCAGGAGCCCTGTGATCCCACGTACCGGATTGTTGCACGCGCTGGTATCCAGAATCGACGCCACCTCTTCTCGCGAGAGATTGGGCGCGGTGCTGATGTAGAGGTATTGACTTATCATCGTAGATTGGCCCGAAGGATCACTGATTCATCGTGTCGAAGAAGTCTTCGTTGGTCTTCGAATCCTTCATCTTATCGAGCAGGAACTCCATGGCGTCGACCGTTCCCATCTGCATGAGGATGCGGCGAAGGACCCACATTTTTGAAAGCTTGTCCTTCTCTACCAACAGCTCCTCCTTACGAGTGCCAGACTTGCCGACATCAAGTGCAGGGAAGATGCGTTTGTCAGAAACCTTTCGATCCAGCACGATTTCAGAGTTACCGGTGCCTTTAAACTCTTCGAAGATCACTTCGTCCATGCGGCTGCCCGTATCAATGAGCGCGGTTGCGATAATGGAAAGCGAGCCGCCCTCCTCGATGTTGCGCGCCGCGCCAAAGAACCGTTTGGGACGCTGAAGCGCGTTCGCGTCCACACCGCCGGTGAGAACTTTCCCTGAGCTCGGCACCACGGTGTTGTAAGCACGGCCGAGGCGGGTGATGGAATCGAGCAGAATCACCACGTCATGCTTGTGCTCGACCAAGCGTTTCGCCTTCTCGATCACCATCTCAGCAACTTGAACGTGGCGATTGGCCGGTTCGTCAAAGGTCGAAGAGATCACCTCACCCTTCACACTGCGCTGCATGTCAGTGACTTCTTCGGGGCGCTCATCGACAAGCAGGACTAGGAGGAAGACTTCAGGGTGATTGTCAGTGATCGCCTTTGCAATATTCTGAAGCAGAACGGTCTTACCCGTGCGCGGCGGCGCGACGATCAAGGCACGCTGACCCTTGCCCTGTGGCGAGATAATATCGATCACCCGCGCAGACTTATCCTTCACCGTCGGGTCAAGCGTATCAAGCGAGAGCTTCTGATCCGGATAGAGCGGCGTAAGATTATCGAAGTTGGTGCGCAAACGGACCGCGTCTGGGTCCTCAAAATTGACTGTACTCAAGCTGGTCAGGGCAAAATACCGTTCGCCATCTTTTGGTGCGCGGATCTCGCCTTCGACGGTATCGCCAGTGCGAAGACCCCATTTGCGGATCTGGTTAGGAGAAATGTAGATATCATCAGGCCCTGCGAGGTAATTCGCTTCGGGAGAACGCAGAAAACCAAAGCCATCTTGCAGCACCTCAATAGTGCCGATGCCCATGATCTTTTCTTGATACTCCTCGTCTTCAGCGAGTTCGCGAAGAATGCTGAACAGCAAATCCTGCCGGCGCATTGTTGAAGCGCCTTCGACGCCCAATTCTTCAGCCATCTGCACAAGCTCGGCCGGGGTTTTCTGTTTTAAGTCTTTGAGATGCATTGTCTTTTGGAAACTTCATTTAGGAGTGAGGGGACGCCTTTGATATCGGCGTCTGGGGATGGCCGGCTAGTCAGTAACCTCTAGAGTATGGAGGGGCGATGCCTATGGATACGAAGCAAAGCTGGGCTTGGAGAAAGCAGACTAAGCAACAACGCGATGCGCGAGCTTCAGCCGGAGCGACGCCATTAAAATACGAGTCGTAAGCGACCGGGTCAATCCGTCATCGCACATCCGTGCGTCATGCGAGATAAAGTCGGACCACGTAAACTGTGATAACGATCAACAGCAGCAGTATACCAGGAACTTCGCCAACCATACGCAGCGTCTTCTCGCTCAATGGTCGCTCACCACGCGCCATCTTCTTTGTCTGAGCGACAAGCCAGCCATGATAGCCGCTCAGGATAAGCACCAGCGTGATCTTGATATGAATCCACCCTTGCGAGAAGTATCCCGAAGCATATGCCATGGTCAGGCCCAAAACCCAGACCACGATGAGGCTCGGGGTCAAAATGATCTTTCGCAAAAGACCCATACGATGCGCCCAGGTAGCTTCCTCTTCCGACCCGGGTTGCGCATCGAGCATGTAGATGCACTGCCGGGGAAGCATGAACAGCCCAGCAAGCCAAAACACCATGAAGATTACGTGGCCAGCAATCAGCCAGGGATAGATCGTGAGGAGCGTGTTCTGCATTGCCTTAGCCCTTAGCTTCCTCCACGCACCGCGGCGAGCAATTCTTCAACATGAGTAATCGGGGTGTACTGCCCAATACCATGACCGAGGTTGAAGACCTGAGGGCGCTCGGCAAAAGCTTCGAGGATTGCCGCGCACCTTGCAGGCAAAGCGGGACCACCGGCTTCGACCAGCAGCGGATCAAGATTACCTTGTACAGGCATGCCATCTGGCAACACCGAGTGCGCCCAGACCGGGTCAAGTGTTTCATCAAGGCCAATCGCGTCAACGCCTGTCTCGCGAGCGTAAGCAGGCAGTTTTGCGCCCGCGCCCTTGGGAAACCCAATCACCGGCGTATCCGGGTGGGACTGCTTCATTGCTGCCGTAATCGCAGCGTTCGGTGCAACCACCCAACGCTCGAATTCGTCCGGCGCTAAGCTCCCGGCCCAGCTGTCAAACAATTGCACCGCTTCAGCACCGGCATCGATCTGACCACGCAGATAAGTGATCGAAACCTCAATGATCGCATCACAGATTGCCTGCATGCGCTCAGGATCACGATATGCAAGCAAGCGCGCAGGGCCCTGGTCCTTCGAACCTTCACCCGCGATCATGTAAGTCGCGACAGTCCAGGGAGATCCGGCAAAGCCAAGCATTGTCACATCATCGCTGATCAAGGCGCGTGTTTGACGCACCGTCTCGTAGATCGGGTCAAAACGCTCATATGCCGGAGTGAAATCGCTAAACTTGACCTCGCGCAACGTTGGGCTGAGTTTCGGCCCTTCGCCTGCCAAAAATTCAAGACCCTGGCCCATGGCGTGCGGCACAATCAGAATATCAGAGAACAGGATTGCACCATCAAAGGCAAACCGCCGGATCGGCTGAACCGTGATCTCGGCGGCAGCTTCGCTATCGTAAACCAGCTCAAGAAATCCACCCTTCTCTGCTCTGAGTTCGCGATACTCCGGTAGATACCTTCCCGCTTGGCGCATGAGCCACACGGGTGCGATATCGGGCTTTGCACCCTTCAAAGTGTCAAGCAGCGGACCAGGCATCGTGCGTTCCTTAAAACAAATTAATTATATTTTTAAAAGAGATGATGGAGTCTGTTGGCCCTGTGGAAACTGGGCATGGCGCGCCTGTGCCCGATTTTCCCCCAGGTGAACACCCCTGGTAAAGGTCCAGCGACTCTCCCGAATACAAGCGGTCAAGCGCAAGATGTCCCCATTGCCT
>JBCBOW010000106.1:0-6498 GCA_039821045.1 Pseudomonadota bacterium | reverse complement strand
TGTGGGGGCGTTTACCCCCAACCTTTGGATGATGGACCTGCGCGAAGATTGCCTCACATTCTTTGAGCGGGCGAGCGGCGCGCGCATGCACTCGGCGTGGTTCCGTCCGGGCGGTGTTCACCAGGACGTGCCAGAAAAGCTGCTGGTGGATATTGGCGACTGGATCGACAACCGCCTGTTTCAGCTCTTCGATGATGCGATGAGCCTCGTCATTGACAACCGCATCTTCAAGCAGCGCAATGTCGATATTGCCGTGGTGAGCCGCGATGATGCGGTGAAATGGGGCTTTTCGGGCCCGATGATCCGCGCGGCAGGCATTCCGTGGGATCTGCGCAAGTCGCAGCCCTATGACGTTTATGACCGGATGGAGTTTGACATTCCGGTGGGCACCAACAGCGATTGCTATGATCGCTTCATGGTGCGCGTCAAAGAGATCCGCGAGAGCGCGAAGATCATCAAGCAGTGCCTGCGCGATATGCCGAGCGGGCCTGTGGCAAGCACCGATGGCAAGGTTTCGCCCCCCAAGCGCGGCGAGATGAAGCAGTCGATGGAAAGCCTGATCCACCACTTCAAGCTTTACACCGAAGGCTTCCACGTGCCCGAGGGCGAAGTCTATGTCGCCACCGAGAGCCCCAAAGGCGAATTCGGCGTCTATCTCGTGAGCGACGGCACCAACAAGCCATACCGCTGCAAGATCCGCCCTACGGCGTTCTCGCACCTTCAAGCCATGGACATGATGAGCAAAGGCCACATGCTGCCCGACGCGACGGCCATTCTGGGCGCGATCGACGTTGTGTTTGGGGAGTGTGATCGGTGACCATTCTTCAAGAAATTTCGTTCGCACTGGCTTCGATCAGCTTTTTGGCTTGGATCATCGTGTCGATCGCCACTGAATTCGCATACTCTAGCGCTTTGCTTTGGACGGCCATGGCATTCTTCCTTGTCGGATTCTGGATCGCAATCCGAGAATACGCCGCCGCTGTCGCTGATGAATGGAGTGAGGACTGATGGCTGACCGCACACCCGCACCCGACTCTCCTGAACTCCGCGCGCGCTGGGGCTCTTTCGCTTGGACGAAAGAGAACAAGGCGAAGGCGGATTACCATATCGCCAAATACCCCGAGCGCCGTCAGAAATCGGCGGTCATGCCGCTGCTCGATCTTGCGCAGCGGCAGGTGGGCGCGGAGACCGATACGCAGGGCTGGCTGCCCATGCCCGTGATCGAATATGTCGCCGACTATCTCGACATGCCTGCGATCCGCGTGCTCGAAGTCGCGACCTTCTACTTCATGTACAACATGAAGCCGGTCGGGAAGTATCACGTGCAGGTCTGCGGCACGACGCCGTGCATGCTGCGCGGATCAGACGATATCATCGCTGCTTGCAAAAAGCGCGGCATGGCCAAGGGCGAAGTCTCCGAAGATGGCCTTTGGACGCTCACCGAAGTGGAATGCATGGGCAATTGCGCCACCGCGCCGATGGTCCAGATCAACGATGACAATTACGAAGACTTAACGCCCGAACGCCTCGACGCCGTGCTCGATGCCCTGGCCAAGGGCGAAAGCCCCAAAACCGGCACTCAGGAGCCCGGTCGCCACACATCCGAGCCGCGCACCGGTGCGACAACGCTCAAGGAAATGGTCGAGGCTAATCACGATTACCGGGGTGAATGGTAAGTGTCCTGGGTCTCGCTCCTTCTCGCGCTTGGGCTCGCCTTTATCGCCTACAAGGTGCTGATGGGGGTTTTGCGCGTGGCGGTCATCATCGGGCTGCTGGGCCTTGGCTATTATGCCTATTCGAGCGGGGTGCTGGCATGAGCGGCGGGGTGCTTGCGCTCTTGGTGGCCGGGCTGCTCAGCTTTGGCGCAGGAGCTTATCTCGCCGCCACAGGCGCGCGCGGCGTTGGAATTGGCCTGATGGCCACGGGATTGATGTTTCAGGTGCTAACGCTCGTCCAGCTGCGGCGCGCGCGGCATATGAGAACGCTGAATAGCAAGGGATCAAGCGATGCTGGCTGACGCTTTAGAAAGGATCACTCGCGATGCTCGCTGATCGTGACCGCATCTTTACCAATGTCTATGGCTTCCAGGATTGGGGCCTCAAAGCAGCGCAGATGCGCGGGGATTGGGACAACACCAAGGCTCTCATCGAGCGCGGGGCTGAAGCGATCATCGAAGAGGTGAAAGCAAGCGGCTTGCGCGGGCGCGGTGGGGCTGGCTTCCCCACGGGGCTCAAATGGTCCTTCATGCCCAAATCCTCCAAAGATGGGCGCCCGAGCTTTCTTGTGATCAATGCTGACGAATCCGAGCCGGGTTCGTGCAAAGACCGCGAGATCATTCGTCACGATCCGCATAAACTCGTCGAGGGCGCGCTTATCGCCGGCTTCGCCATGCGCGCGCGGGCGGCCTATATCTACATTCGCGGTGAGTATATCCGCGAAGCTGAGACGCTGCAGGCGGCCATTGACGAGGCCTATGACGCGGGGCTCATCGGCAAGAACGCGAGCGGCACGGGCTACGATTTCGATGTCTTCATGCACCGCGGCGCGGGCGCATACATTTGCGGTGAAGAGACCGCGATGATCGAAAGTCTTGAAGGCAAGAAGGGCCAACCGCGCCTCAAACCGCCTTTCCCAGCGGGCGCAGGGCTTTATGGCTGCCCGACCACGGTTAACAACGTCGAGAGCATTTCGGTGGTGCCGACAATCCTGCGGCGCGGCGCTTCGTGGTTCAACAGCTTTGGCCGCGAAAACAACGCCGGGACCAAGCTCTTCCAGATCAGCGGGCATGTCGAAAACCCCTGTGTCGTTGAAGAAGCGATGAGCATCCCGTTTGAAGAGCTGATCGAGAAACATTGCGGCGGCATCCGGGGCGGTTGGGACAATCTGCTTGCTGTTATCCCGGGTGGATCATCTGTGCCGCTCGTACCCGCAGAGCAGATCCGCGAGGCGCCCATGGATTTTGACGGGCTGAAAGCATTGGGCTCAGGCCTGGGCACCGCCGCTGTGATCGTCATGGACAAGTCAACCGATATCGTGCGCGCGATCAGCCGCCTCTCCTATTTCTACAAGCATGAAAGCTGCGGTCAGTGCACACCGTGCCGTGAAGGAACTGGGTGGATGTGGCGGATGATGGAGCGCCTGCGCGATGGCGATGCGGCGATTGAAGAAATCGACATGCTGCACGAGGTCACCAAGCAGGTCGAGGGTCACACTATCTGCGCTTTGGGCGATGCGGCAGCGTGGCCGATCCAGGGCTTGATCCGCCATTTCCGCCCCGAGCTTGAGCGCCGGATCGAAGAGCACAACAAGCAATTCGCGGAGGCGGCTGAGTGATGCATATCGCAGAACTCAACATCGGCCGGTTCAAATTTCCGACCGACGATCCGCGTATGAGCGGTTTCATGAACAACCTCGATCTCGTGAACGGCATTGCCGAGCGTAGCCCGGGCTTTGTCTGGCGCCTTAAGGACGAGACCAACAACGCGACCAACTTTCGCATCGGCGATGACATGGCGGTCAATCTGTCCGTTTGGGAAGACGCAGCCTCGCTCGAGAATTTCGTCTTCAACACGGTCCATGAGAAATTCTACCGCGGCAAAGAGCAGTGGTTCGAAGTCGCGCATGAAGCGCATATGGTCTTTTGGTATGTGCCCGAAGGCCATCAGCCCACGCTCGATGAAGCGTGGGATCGGTTGCAGGATTACCAACAGAGCGGCCCGAGTGAGCGCGCCTTTGGCTGGGCTCAAATCATGGACGCTGAGCGCATGGGCGCGGTTCGATGCGCGGTGGGGGGATAAATGCCTAAAGTCACCGTAGACGGCGAAGAGATCGAAGTCCCGGCGGGTGCGACGGTCCTGCAAGCCTGCGAGCTTGCGGGCAAGGAAATCCCGCGTTTCTGCTATCATGAGCGCCTGAGCATTGCGGGCAATTGCCGCATGTGCCTTGTCGAAGTGAAACCCGGGCCGCCCAAGCCGCAGGCCTCTTGCGCGCTGCCCGCTGCTGACAATCAGGAAATCCGCACGGATACGCCGATGGTCAAGAAAGCGCGCGAAGGGGTGATGGAATTCTTGCTCATCAACCACCCGCTCGATTGTCCGATCTGCGACCAGGGCGGCGAATGCGATCTGCAAGACCAGTCCATGACCTATGGCCGTGGGGTCAGCCGCACGCAGGAAAACAAGCGCGCGGTGACCGAGAAATATATGGGGCCTTTGATCAAGACGATCATGACCCGCTGCATCCACTGCACCCGCTGCGTGCGCTTCTCTGAGGAAATCGCCGGTGTGGATGAGATCGGCGCGCTTTATCGCGGCGAGGACATGCAGATCACGACCTACCTCGAAAAGGCAGCAGCGCACGAACTCAGCGCTAATGTTATCGATCTGTGCCCGGTGGGCGCTTTGACGTCACGGCCTTACGCCTTCGAAGCGCGGCCATGGGAATTGAACCGCACTTTGAGCATTGATGTGTCGGACGCGGTTGGCGCCAACATCTCACTGCATTCCAAAGGCCGCGAAGTCATGCGCGCGCTGCCGCGGATCAACGATGACGTCAACGAGGAGTGGCTCTCGGACAAGGGTCGCTATCAGGTTGATGGTTTGACTAAGCGGCGGCTCGATACGGTTTATGTGCGCCGTGATGGCCGCTTGCAGGCCGGCGATTGGTCAGAGGCTTTCGGCATGATCGCAGGCGCGCTTGAAGCCGACAAGTCGAGCATCGCGGCGGTCGCGGGCGATCTGGTTGATTGCGAGACGATGTTTGCGGCCAAAGCGCTGCTCAAGGCTTGCGGGTCCAGCCTTATCGAAGGACGCCAGACGGGCATGACCTATGACGTCTCGAATTTGGCAGCGGTGAATTTCAATTCAACGCTCGCCGGGATTGAGACAGCGGACGCTATCTTGATCGTGGGCTCGCATATTCGCTGGGAAGCCGCGCTGGTCAACGTACGCCTGCGCAAGGCGGTTAAGGGCGGGGCGAAGGTCTTCGTTGTCGGGCCACAATGGGAAACGACCTACCCGGCTGAGTTCCTCGGCGCCGACGTAAGCGTGCTGAGCGATTTGCCCGCGCACGTGGCTGATGGGATGAAAGCGGCGGAGCGCCCGGCGGTGATACTGGGCGGCGCGGCGCTGGCGAAGGGTGCTTTGGCTCCCGCACTCGCGCTGGTCGAGCCGCTTGGCTTGGTCAAAGACGCCTGGAACGGGTTCAACGTCTTGCACATGTCAGCGGCGCGCATGGGTTCGCTGATGCTTGGTTATGCGCAAGCGGGCGGCATGGCGGACATCGCGGCGGCGGCGCCCAAAGTGCTCTTGAGCCTTGGCGCGGATGAGATGGACTACGCCCCGTTTGCACACAGCCTCAAGGTCTATATCGGCCACCATGGCGACAAAGGCGCGCAAAACGCTGACATCATCCTGCCCGCGGCCAGCTATGCCGAGAAGGACGGAACCTACGTCAACACCGAGGGGCGCGTACAATTTGCTGAGAAGGCCGTCTTTGCACCGGGCGACGCGCGCGAGGATTGGACGATACTGCGCGCTCTGGCGGACGCTTTGGATGTGAGCGTCGGCTTCGACAGTTTTGACCAGCTGCAATCCGCGATGATCGCCGAAGTGCCCGCGCTGGGCGAAGAGGGCCTTGCGGATTATGGCGCGCTGCCTGCGGGCGACGCCAGTGCCAAAGCCGAAGGCGAGATCACCGCGTATCCGATCGCTGACTTCTACCTCACCAACCCAATCGCGCGTGCGAGCCACGTGATGCAGCAATGCTCAGCCGAGCTGCTCCACGCGGACGAGATCAAGGAGGCGGCGGAGTGACTCCCTTTTTCCAATCGCTCGGGCTCTCGTTTGAGCTCGCCTGGTTCCTCGCCACCGTCACCGGTATCGTCATCATCTCGCTGCTGGTTATGCTGGCGGTGGCGATGGTGATCTATGTTGATCGCAAGGTGCTGGGCGCGATCATGCTTCGCCGTGGGCCAAACGTGGTGGGGCCGTTTGGCTTGCTTCAGAGCTTTGCGGACGGGCTCAAAGTGTTCCTGCAGGAAACCATCATTCCGAGCGCGGCGAACAAGGGTATCTTCCTCCTCGCGCCGATCATCACCTTCACTGTGGCGCTCGCCGCCTGGGCGGTGATCCCGTTTGATGCAGGGATGGTGATGGCGGACATCAATGTCGGCCTGCTCTACATCCTCGCGATCTCGTCGCTAGGCGTTTACGGCGTGGTGATGAGTGGATGGGCGTCGAACTCGAAATACCCGTTCTTCTCGGCCATGCGCGCGGCGGCGCAGATGATCTCCTATGAAGTCTCGATCGGGTTTATCCTCGTGTGCGTTGTGCTGTTCACCGGCTCGTTCAACATGAGCGAGATTGTGATGAACCAACGGGGCTTTGGCCTTGGCCTCATCAACGCGCACTTTGTGCACCCGCTGCGGTTTCCGCCAGAGCCGATATGAAGAACACGACGAACATCGGGAACAGCAGCGGGTGCACAAAGTGCGCGGTG
>JBCBOW010000105.1:0-6508 GCA_039821045.1 Pseudomonadota bacterium | reverse complement strand
GGCTCAGGAAAAGGGCCTTAATCTGGTTGAGGTCTCGCCCAACGCAGACCCGCCTGTGTGCAAGTTTCTCGATGTCGGCAAATATCGCTACGAGGCTCAGAAAAAGGCCAATGCGGCGCGCAAGACGCAGAAAACGCAGGACATCAAAGAGGTCAAAATGCGCCCCAACATCGACACGCATGATTATGACGTGAAGATGAAGAACGTGAACAAGTTCATCGAAAACGGCGATAAGGTGAAGGTCACCTTGCGGTTTCGTGGCCGCGAAATGGCGCACCAGCATTTGGGCATGGACCTGCTCAAGAAGGTCCAGACCGATGTTGAAGAGATCGCCAAGGTCGAAGCCTTCCCGCGCCTCGAAGGGCGCCAGATGCTGATGGTGCTCGCGCCGAAATAGGCATTGCGCGCTAAAGCTAAAGAGACATTGAGGCGGGTCTTGCGACAGCGAGATCCGCCTTTCTCACAGGTATACCCCGGCGCCCGAAGCTGAGCCCGCACGCACCCGGCCCGAATGCAAAAGCCCGGCCGCTTAAGACTGTGGTCCGAATTCGCGCTTCATCTTGGGCTTTGATCCGCGCCCTGTTAGGCTTTGGCGCAATGCTTTTTCAGCTCCACTCTCCCTCATGACTGTGCGCCAGTTCGGGCTCGCGATTGGCCCCCTAGCCTTTGCTCTTACCGCGCTCATCGCGCCGCCTGAGGGTATGAGCGCGGGTGCCTGGCTCGTTGCCGGGCTGGTCATCTGGATGGCGGCTTGGTGGATGACGGAAGCCGTGCCGCTCTCGGTCACCGCGCTGCTTCCCTTCCTGATCCTGCCGCTCAGCGGTGTCATGACAGCGCGCGAGGCAGCGAGCGCCTATTACGCGCCGATCCTGTTCTTGCTTTTGGGCGGTGCTTTCATTGCGCTTGCGATCGAGCGAACCGGCCTCCACCGGCGGCTCAGTCTTGCGATCCTCAACACCGTGGGCACGGGCGGCGGCGAAACGCGGCTGCTGTTTGCGTTCATGATCTCCGCTGCAATCTTGTCGATGCTGATCTCGAACACGTCGACCGCGCTCATCATGATGCCGATGGCGCTTGCGGTGCTCTCAGGCGGGGCGATGGCCTCAACCGAGCAAGAGACCACGGTCGCCGCCAAGGCTGCCCCCGCCCCGCCAACCACCGCCGCTGAGGTTCAACAAGACGGCCTCTTTGGCGCGCTTCCCATGGGCATTGCTTTTGGAGCGAGTATTGGCGGGCTCGGCACGTTGGTGGGATCGCCGACCAACGGAATTGCCGTGCAATTGCTTGATACGATGATCGGGCTCGAGATCGGCTTTGCCACGTGGATGGTGTTCGGCCTGCCAATCGTTGCGGTGAGCATACCTCTGGCAGCGCTGATCATCGCGCGCGTGCAAGACATCGCCGCGCATCCGTTTGACATTCCAGCGGCGCGGGCCGCGATTGACGATGCCAAGCCCTGGTCATCAGCGGAAAAGCGACTGGTGCCGATCATCGCGATCACTTTCGCAGCGTGGATGAGCCGACAAATGGTCGCACCTTACCTGCCAGAAGGCAGCTGGACCGATGGCACGATTGCCGTCATCGCGAGCCTGGCGCTGTTTCTCCTGCCGGATGGAACCGGACGCCCAATGCTGGTGTGGAAAGAGGCTGACCGCGCGCCGTGGGGCGTCATCTTCATGTTTGGCGGCGGGCTCTCGCTTGCAGCGGGAATGCAGGCGAGCGGGCTTGCCGATTGGTTGGGCGAAGCGTTGCTGCCGCTCGAAGCCGTACCGCTGTTCGTGATGGCGCTGGCGATTGTCACCATGGTTGTGCTGGTGACGGAGTTTGCCAGCAATGTCGCGACAGCAAGCGCGATTATCCCGGTCGTCGCCAGCCTCGCCGCCGCGCTCGGCCTTGGCGAACAAGCTGTGCTGATCGCCATGCCTGCAGCGCTTGCGGCAAGCTGGGGCTTTATCCTGCCCGCAGGCACCGGGCCCAACGCGATTGCGTGGAGCACCGGGCGGCTGCGGATCGAACGCTTGGTGCGCGCAGGGCTGGTGCTCGATTTAGTCGGGATCGTCCTGATCGTTGGGCTGGTCTGGGGGATCGCCAGCATCGCTTAGATCGCGCCTGCGGCCCAGCCGAGCTTCCGGATCGCTCGGCCACATCTCCTCAATCCAATCATGCCCACCTTTGGCCGAGTGCATATCGCCGCCCGCAACCCGGTCCCAGAACCGGCCACCCACGATCTGTTCGGCATCGTAGGTCTTTACCAGATAGTCGCCGATCTCGCCGGGGAGCTCCTTGTTCTCCATTTCGAAGGTCCACAGATGCAGCCGGCCGCGCTTGCTCTCTGCCAACACGCTCTTGATGAAAGCGTGAGGCACGGGGACGTCGATGCCGTATTCCTGATCCTCGGCCCCGATCGTCTCAACCTCGCGATTGAAGTAGAAAACGGGGCAGGTCAGGACATAGGTCTCGAGCACATCCTCACGATCATCGAGCTTGCGGATTTGGCTCTCGAGCTCGCGCCAGATCCGCTGGTTCAATTTGGGATGCTGGGGCGACATGTTTGAGAGTAGAAACGTCTCGCTGTTCTGCAGAATTTCAATATCGTGGTTGGCGCTGGAGACGAGGTGTCCGCGATCAAAGCCGCTGCGCCTATAGGCATTGAGACCCGCGCGAAACCGCTTGGGAACCCGCACGTCTGCGCGAAAATTGTCCAACCTCTCCGGCAGCGTGACCTCGTTGGCGGTGTTGCGATTTGGGTTGATGATTTCCAGCGTCCATTTCGCTTGGCGAAAATACCAGGAATAGCCGATCGTAAAAAATCGCCCGGTCAAAATCTGATCACACACCGGCGCGCCGTAGCGCAGCTCACGCTGCATCTGAAACGGATCGTTCATGTCTTCCCCTTTTGGTCGAAGGCCCCTGGCCCTCAGCTGTAACGGTGCGACTCGGATCGGTTATCTTGTGCACCATGCGCCTTGCATGATGTCAGCAGCGCGCGGGAGTTACTTTATTCTGTAGGGGTGCGATTATTCGGGGTCTGTTTGGCTTACATGTGATGCCGCTTTCCTACTGTGCCGCGCGCAGCTAGCCTGAGCGCTATGAAGAGGCACTGGCGACAGGGGCACGAGCAACCGCGTGCGAACAAAACCGGCGAGGCGATCCGGACCACGGGTGCCTTCGCGTCACTGATTTGCAGGGCGCAGCTTTTTTGCGCTTAGACAGTGTGCCAGGTGTGTCACACGTTCTCTACGTGCGACGAGTGGAGACCGCGCGGGCGAGCGCAAGGGGAGAGAGACAATGACTAGTGACACTCGCAAACCGGTCTTCCTGGTGATCGGCGCTGGCGCCGGGATCGGAGGACACACCGCTGCTCGCTTTGCGCGCGAAGGCTATCATGCGGTGCTCGCGCGGCGATCTGATGAAGCGGGGCTCCAGCGGCTTGTGGGCGCGATTGAAGCGGGGGGCGGCTCGGCGTCGGGCTCGTTACTTGACGCAACCCAAGACGGCGCGATTGAGGAACTGGTCGAGCGCACAGAGCGCGACATCGGTCCGATCACTTGCGCGCTTTACAATCTAGGCGCGCAGGTTGGAAACCGTGCGCTCGCCGAAACGCCGCATCGCCTGTTCGAGCTTGGGTGGCGCCTGGGTTGCTTTGGCCTGTTCCGCTTGGCGCATGCAGTGCTTCCCAAGATGGTCGAGCGCCATGCAGCGGGCGGCCGATCCGGCGCGCTGCTGGTGACATCAGCAACAGCGGCGGTGCGCGGCAACGCTGGACAACACAGCCACGCCGCCGCGATGGGCGCGCGCCGCATGCTGTGTCAGACGCTTAATGCAGAGTTTGGGCCCCAAGGCGCCCATATCGCGCATATCGTTGTCGATGGATCGGTCGATGCGCCCGATACGCTGGGCAAGCTTCTGGGCGACAAGTTCGATGCTTACAAAGCGATGAAGGGTGAGGACGGCGTGCTCGATCCAGCGGCCATGGCTGAGACCTATTGGCATCTCGCAAACCAGCCGCGAAACTGCTGGACGCACGAGCTCGATTTGCGCCCGTGGACAGACACGGCCTGGTGGAATGACAATCCCGATCCCAGGATTACCACCAAACCGCCAGCATGAACCATCCTAGAGCGCTGATGTTGAGCCCGGCAGTCCCGGTCACAAGCCTGGCCGCCACCTCCGGTCAGGAAAAGCTCCGCACCAGCTCGCTTATATGCTGCGTCATCGGATTGTGGAACGGATCAAAGAGCTACGAGATGATGATAGAGCCCATTGCGGTGGGCGCGATCCATCCTTGGCGCAGCAATGGGCTGAGCATGTCAACCATCATGCCTCCATCAGCTTTGCGATGAGCGCGTGCAGTTCCGCATCGAGGCTCTCATCGATGAGCTTGCCTGCGCCTGTATCAAAGCTCTCACCAAAGCTCGGCACCGAGAGATGACCGACCACCTCAGCGCCAAAGCGGGGCGCGGAACTGACCGCGAATTCGAGAACGCTTTGCGCGCCGCGACCTCCCGGAGACGTTGCCAGCAGCACCATCGGCTTGCTCTGCCATACATCGCGGCCGATGCGGCTGCACCAATCAAACAGGTTCTTGAACGCGGCGGTATAGGCCCCATTGTGCTCAGCGAACGAGACGACAATCGCATCAGCGGCGCCGACGCGCGCGAGAAAATCGTGAGCAAGCTGGGGGATACCGTCAGCCGCTTCACGGTCCGAGCGATAAAGGGGCATCTCGAAATCATGAATATCAAGATGGTCGACCGCCGCGCCTTCCGCCAATGCGGCCGCGTATGTCACCAGCTTGCGATTGATCGAAGTGGAGGAATTGCTCGCGGCGAAGGCGAGAATGCGCTTGGTCATGAGAGAGGCTCCGCTGGGGTTTGTGCGCTGGTTATGAAGAGCGCGCTCAGGCTGGCTCTAACCGTGCCACTCGCGACGCTCTTCAGCAGCGCGGAGCACTTCGTAGGAGACCTGGATCGTCTGGAACTGCTGGGCGGCTTCCTCATCGCCCGGTTTGACATCGGGATGCACTTCCTTAGCGCGCGCGCGATAAGCCTTCTTGATGGCAGCAAAGTCAGCATCAGCTTCCAATCCAAGCACTTCGAGCGCGCGCATTTCATCAGCGCTGCGCGATCCATCGCCAGACCCGGCCCAGCCATAATGCGAGGCTTCGGCATACCCTGCGCTTTCTGCACGTTCAGCCTTTGCGCGCGCCTCTTTCTCGGCCTTTTCAAGACCCTCAAAGTAATCCCACTTGGAATTGTACTCCGCCGCATGCTTCTGGCAAAAATACCAGCGCTCGTTGCTCCCTGGAGCCTTGGGCGCGGGGCAAACACCAGGCTCGTTGCAGCCATAGCGATCGCAAATCCGCACCTGTGTCGCCTCGCGCGCGGCTTCATACCCACGCCAGCGCGGGAAGCCCCAATCGTTGGACCGGCGCGCGCGGCTCATGGACACAGTCCAGCAAGGGTTGGGAGAAGAAACACAGAGCTCGGGATCATCCTCCTAACCTAAGCGAGCGAGGGGCAATTGCAAAGCGCTGTGGTGATCCAAGGGACACACAATCTGAGCTGAGTCATCCGCTTTGCCGGGAACCAGTTGCCAATCGAAATGTTGCAACGCAGTAATACGATCAAACAAGGGCGGCGCGCCGCCCCTTATTCCTGCGAAAGTGTCCCCATGAGCCGCCCGCTGACTATCTCTAGCCTTGCCTCTGCGCTCGCATTGAGCTGGCTGTGCATTGCAGCGCAGGCTGGCATGGTGCTCATCACTTGAGACGCACTCGCGCAAGTGCGCGCAGCGCGCACCTTGTGATCCAAGGCGAAGGCGTGATCAAATGCAAAGGCCGAGCGATCACGCCCGGCCTTGCACAAATCGCTTAGTTGATGACGACGCTCGCTGCGCGGCGGTTGCGCGACCATGCATCAGGCGTAGAGGCGAGCGCAACAGGCCGCTCCTTGCCGAAGCTTACCGTGGAAATGCGATCGGCAGAAACGCCCAGGCTCACCAGGTAGTTCTTGGCCGCATTGGCGCGCCGCTCACCCAGAGCAAGGTTGTACTCGCGTGTTCCCCGCTCATCGCAGTGACCTTCAATCGTGAAGTTCACCTGCGGGTACTGTTGGAAATACTGAGCTTGTGCCTGAAGCGATGCGGCATCTGCGCTATCAATGTTGAAGCGATCCGTATCAAAAAAGACCGTGGCAGCGCCGCCGACAGCGTCCACAAAGTGCGCTTGCGAACCGACGCTCGGCCCCGACGGAGGCGGCGGTGTGGGAGTGGGCGTGGGTGCCGGCGTTGCCACAGGTGCCGGTGGCAATTCTTCCGGTGCCTCGCGCGAGCAAGCGGCGAGCGCGCTCACCCCGGCGAGCAGCATGACAGATGCAGTAAGCTTGTTCATTGCAATAATCTCCCGTCTAATTCGACCGCTGAAAAGGTATGGCGCAGGTTTGTGGCTCGATGTTGACAAAAAACCGCTGCGTGCAAAAGCAAAAAATCTACGACAGCAGAACCGCTT
>JBCBOW010000104.1:0-6541 GCA_039821045.1 Pseudomonadota bacterium | reverse complement strand
ATTTTTCTTACACTCTCTTGGCGATGGCGCGAGCGAGGTGCTCCCCCAGCTGCGGCCCTTGTTCGGGATAGAGATAGGGTTCGATAAGCTCCGCTTCCATAACCGCGAGCGCGCCATCTTGCATCCGCAGCATATCTATCCGCGCGTAAAGCGGGGGCTGCGCGAAGGGCAGGGCTTCAAGGATGGCGTGGGCGGAGGCTTGTTCCGCTGCATTGGGGTGATGCGTGCTTTCGCTCCCGCCATACATCGATTGAATGCGGTAATCGCCCGGCGCCGCGCGCTTGACGAGTGCATGGCTGAGCGCGCCATCGATAAAGACGAAACTGAGCTCTCCTTCCTCTGCGATGGCAGGGAGAAAGGGCTGCACCATAGCGGGCTGCGAATAGGCCCAGTCAGGTTTGATCGCTCCACGCTGTAGCATTTCCTGTCCGATCGCACCTGCGCCGATCTGGCGTTTGACCACCAGCGTCTCACAGCCAAAATGATCGAGCGCGCTGGCGGCATCTGCGGCGTTGAGCTGATCGAGCCACAGGGTCGGAATAGTCAGCGCGCCCGCCTCAGCGAGCGACTTGAGATAGGTTTTAGCGATGTTCCAGCGCACGATGTCAGGGGCATTGTGGACTGCAATTCCCGCATCTGAGAGCGCTTCAAGCTTTGCCAGAAAAGCCTCGGATTTTTCGAAGTAATTCCACGCTGTTCCCAGCAAGGTAAGGCTGATCCCGGCAAAATCTTCAAGCGGCGCTTCCCAGTCGATCACTTCAAGCTCAAGACCGCGAGCGCTGCATGCTGGGGCGAGAGCGGCGATCATCAGATCATGCTCAAAGGCATCGCTGCGGCGCTCGCGTGCAGTTTCATCCATCGCGCCTTCGGGGAGTGGCAAAGTGCTCTCGCAGGCGAGAAATCCGATGGTTGGGGAGCGCACGGGCATGACGCGTGTTCGTGTATGCCTTGATGCACCCTCTGGAAAGCCCTCGATCAGCGGGCTAGAGGCGGGGCGCAATGACCGACACACTCACAATTCAGCGACCCGACGATTGGCACCTGCATTTTCGCGACGGCGATATCATGCGCGGCGTTGTCCCCTACACAGCGTGCCAGTTCGCCCGCGCGATTGTGATGCCCAATCTGACCCCGCCGGTCACCACCACCCAGCTTGCCGCCGCTTATCGGGAACGTATTCGGGCTGCCGTGCCCGCGGGGATCGAGTTTGAGCCGCTGATGACCTGTTACCTCACCGACACGACGGATCCTGACGATCTGGCGCGCGGAGCGAGCGAGGGCGTGTTCACCGCGGCCAAGCTTTACCCCGCAAACGCCACGACCAATTCGGCGAGCGGCGTCACCGATGTCGAGACGATTTATCCGGTGTTTGAGCGCATGCAGGAAGAAGACATTGTCTTGTGTATTCACGGCGAAGTGACCGATGCGGATATCGACGTGTTTGACCGTGAGGCAGAGTTTATCGATCGCTATCTCAATGCAATTGTCGCGAATTTTCCGCGTCTTCGGGTCGTCTTTGAACATATCACGACAAGCGATGCGGTGGAATTTGTGAAAGCCAACGGGCCGCAGGTGGCCGCAACGATCACGCCGCAGCATCTGCACATCAACCGCAACGCGATGCTGGTGGGCGGGATTCAGCCGCACAATTACTGTCTGCCGGTGGCGAAACGCGAATCGCACCGTCTCGCCCTGCGCGATGCGGCGACATCGGCTGATCCTGCCATCGCGCGCAAATTCTTCCTGGGGACAGACAGCGCGCCGCATCTTCGCGGGGACAAGGAGAGCGCATGCGGCTGTGCCGGGATCTTCGGCGCACCGGTTGCGCTCGAAAGCTATGTCACCGTGTTTGATGACGAAGGCGCGCTCGATCGGTTTGAGGCCTTTGCCTCGCTTAACGGGCCTGCCTTTTACAAGATGCCGGTTAACCAGGAGACGGTCACGCTCCAGCGCATTGATGCGCCCGTGCCTGCGGAACTGCCGCTCGTGGGGGAGACAATCGTTCCTTGGCACGCAGGCGAGACCCTGCGCTGGAAGTTCCTCGGTTAAAGAGCGTAAGCGCGCTTAAGCGGGCCGGGCGACACTGGCGCGTGCGCGGCGCGTTCGCATGATCAGATCGCCGACAAAGATCGCGACCGCCAGCCAGATCAAAAGGAAGCTTGCGAGCTGCACGGGCTTGAGCTCTTCGCCAAAAACCGTGAGCCCGAGCAGGAAGACGATCGTGGGCGCGAGATATTGGATGAAGCCCAATGTCGAAAGCGGCATGCGCCGCGCCGCGATCGCGAACAGCAGCAGCGGCACTGCGGTGACCACGCCGGAAAAGATGATCAATCCAGACATCACCCAATCGACGCCGAACGCTGAACCGTTTGGTCCGGCGGCATAAAAGCCCGCGATAACGCACGCCGGGATCAGCAAAATCGCGCTTTCGATTGTGAGACCGGGCAGCGCTCCGACATCCACCTGCTTGCGCACCATGCCATAAAGTCCGAAGCTGAAGGCGAGCGTAAGGCTGATCCACAAGGTCGTAAGCGCGCCGGCGGCGAGGATCGCAACAGCGGAAGCGGCAATCGCCACAGCGAGCCACTGCCACTTGGATAGTCGCTCTCCCAAAAGCAGCGTGCCGAGCACAACATTGATCAGCGGGTTGAGATAATAGCCAAGGCTCGCGGCATAGACCTGCGTTTGCATAATCGCCCAGATGTAAACGAACCAGTTGATCGCAATCAGCGTCGCACTCACGAGCAGCCAGCCAATCGTGCGCGGGCTGGCGAGCGCTGTAAGGATGGCCGGAAACTGGCGCCGCACAGCAACGATAATCAAGCACAGGGGCAGCGTCCAAATGATGCGCCAGCCGACAAATTCGAACGGCGGCACCGATGTGACGAGCAGCAGATAGAGCGGCAGGAACCCCCAGATCATGTAAGCGCCCAGCGCTGCGGGCAGACCGGAGGGGAGCGTTTCGCTGGCGGGGGCTGGGGCTGAGGTCATGACCGGTGGGCGCGAAGTAAGTCTCGCGCGGCGCAAGCGCAAGGCGCGTCGCTTGCGCTCAAATCCTCCTGCCAGCGTGAATTGTTTCAAGAGCGGTTGCAAAACTGAACGCTCGCTTTCCTCCTCGCTCTCAGCCCGTTCAGCTGCGCTCAGATATAGATGAACAACAAGATCAGGGAAGGCCTCTCAAATGGCCTTCTCTCAACAACTTGGGCCATTCCCACCAATGGCTCCAGGCGCGGCATCCACAAGCCGTGGGAAACGTCCTCATGCCTCCATTCAGGGGGTATGGGGGCGTTTTCGTTTGAGCCCTCTCTATGAGGCCGCAGGCGCTGATGGGGCGGATTCTTAACCAAGTTATGGCACGCCGCGCGATGATGGAGCGAAAAAGTAACCTTGCTTTTGTAATGGGCGCGGCGGCGCTCCTGACAGCCTGCGGTGAAGCAACCGAAGAGGCGCCGCCTTCCCCTGTGAACGACATCGATCCGCAAGTGGCGCGCGCGCTCAACGATCCGCTGATGATTGATCCAGACCTTTCGCATCGCAACGAGGCAAACGCTGCGATCACGATCGGCTATGATCACGCCTTGCCATCCTTCAAAGCCAATGAAGCGACCGCCAGCCGCGCGCGCGAAGCGGCACGCTTGGAGCTTTTGGAGGAAGGTCCGCTGGCTGATCTGCCCATTCCGCAAAGCCCCGCCGGTCTCGTCAATCTTGCGCAGGTTTGGGATGTGCCCGGAGTGCTTGCTGCATTGAAGCTTCCTGAAGAATGCCAGAGCGACATTGCCGGAGACTTCGCCTTTGCCGCCGATATGCCGCCGGGTGCCGGCATAATGCCGCATGGGATGGTTCGCGTCGCCGCTGCGTCGAATTCGAGCGCCTGTGCGATGCGCTTGGTGCGGTACACCACGCCCGCTCCGATCGAAGACGTGCTGCAGTATCACTTCAATACCGCTGATCGCGCGCGGATCGATCCCGTTTACTTCGAAGCGCCCGAGCGCATCGTGAAAGGCGAGCGACGCGGTAAGAATATTGAAGTGCACGCGAGACTTGGCAGCGGCAATCTCACCGAAGTTGATCTCGTCTATTGGGCGCGGCGCTAGGCCATCACTCTTTGAGACCAACGCCAATATTGGCGCGCGGTTGCTCCATCTCGGTGCTGGCGACGGGATAAGCGCAATAGTCCGCTGCATAAAAGGCAGCCGGGCGATGATTGCCGGAAAGGCCAATCCCGCCAAAAGGAGCCGCTGAGCTTGCGCCATTGGTTGGCCGGTTCCAATTGATGATCCCGGCGCGGATATTGGCCCAGAAGCGGCCATAATCATCCGGGGTTCCCCCGATCAGCGATGCCGAGAGGCCAAAGCGGGTGTTGTTCGCCTCCGCGATGCCCGCATCAAGATCCGGCACCCGAATGACTTGGAGCACCGGGCCAAAGAGCTCCACGTCAGGCCGCTCAGGGATCGCGGTGGTGTCAATGATGCCGGGCGTCAGGAACGGTCTTTCCGGATCAGAGCGGCGCATATGCGAAAGCGCCTTCCCGCCCGCTGTCACAAGGGTGAGGAAAGCCTCGCCCAATCGATCAGCGGCATCATTGTCGATCACCGGTCCCATAAAGGGCTGCGGATCGGCCAGCGGATCGCCGACGCGCAGATTGCGTGCAAGCGAGGTGACATGCGGCATCAGATTATCGAAGACCGCGTCTGTCACGATCAGACGCCGCGCGGCTGTGCACCTTTGGCCCGCGCTGGTGAACGCGCTTTGCACGATAAGCGCGGCCGCATCGCTCAGCTTGGGTGTATCGAGCACCACGATCGGATTGTTGCCGCCCATCTCCAGCGCGACAATCTTGCCCGGATTGGCGGCAAGCTTGCGGTTGATCGCGATGCCCGCCTGCGCAGAGCCGGTGAACAAAACCCCATCGACCCCCGGATGCGCGACCAGCGCTTTGCCTTCCTCCGGACCGCCGATCACGAGCTGGCACACATCTTCGGGCACGCCGGCGCGGTGCATGCAGTCAACCAGCATTTCGCCCACAGCGGGCGTCTTTTCGGAGGGCTTGAACAGCACCGCATTGCCCGCGATCAGCGCTGGAACCATGTGGCCATTGGGCAGATGCGCGGGAAAATTGTACGGCCCCAAAACCGCCATCACACCGTGGGGCTTGTGACGCACCGCCGCTGTGCCGCCCAGCGCGCTGTCGAGCTTTTTCTTGCCCGTACGCTCGGCATAGGCGTTGATGGAAATCTCGACCTTGTTGATCACCGCATCGACTTCGGTGCGCGTCTCCCACATGGGCTTGCCGGCCTCGCGCGCGATCAGATCGGCCATGTCATCGGCCAGCCTGCGCACCTCATTGGCGAAGCGGCGCATAATCTCGATACGATTGGTCGCTGATTGCGCAGCCCAGGCAGGCCATGCGCGGCGGGCTCGGCTAACCGATTGCTCAACATCGCCATGCGGCCCGCGCCACACCTCAATCCCCGTTGCCGGTTCACTAGATACGAGGATTGGCTCAGTCACGTTAGCGTTTCTTACCCATCGGCCGCAGAGATTGTGTGCCTATTGCGCGGGATTGCGCCAGGTGCAAGCACTGCGACATTTAGAGTTTGTATCCAAAGCTTAATAAAAACAGCTAACACATGGCTCCGCTTGTCTACGGATATAACCGCTGCGCCCGCCTAGTTTGCGGTGTGACCCTGCGCTTGGGGCGCTGGGCCGTGCGCTTCTCCCGTGCGACGCAGCGCTTCGACTTTGGCGTGTAGCGGCGCCCAGTCATCGCGCTCATCGATCGCGGACCAGATCGCTTCAACCTCCTCGATCAACATCGATTGCGGCGCGTCCTCGTTCCAGTAACTGTGCTCATTCTGAGGCGCGTCGACCGGTTCGTACCCGCTCAGGATATCTACGATTTCGTCTTCTGGATCGCCCTGCCAAAGCTCTGGACCGCCCCGCAAGAAGTAGAAAAATCGGTCCGGGCCCCACCCTCGTTCGCGCATCACTTTCTCACAGCCTGAGACCATGGCGCTGTCCGCTTCAGTCCCACGTGGCTTCACGCCCAGGCGCCAACACCACCGCCGCGCGATCGCTTGCATGTAAAGCGGACCGAACCGCTCGAGCGCCGCGATCAGCGGTTCGCTCTCAGCCAAAGGGCGCAGTGACACCGCCAATTGCCCGCAATTCCAGTTAAGCGCCTCGGGTTGGCGGCCAAAGGCATAGAGCCCGCCATGGTCGAAATAGGCCGCGGTGAAACTCGGGTCCCACTTGGGCAGCCAGCGCCATGGGCCGTAATCAAAGCTCTCGCCGGTGATGTTCATATTGTCGGTGTTGAGCACGCCGTGAACGAAGCCTGCGACCATATAGCTGGCGGCCAGATCAGCCATGCGCTCAACGACTTGATGCATAAGCTGGATCGCGGGCTCATCGCGCGCAGGCGCATCCTCGGGCGCAGGCGGACCGGGAAACTGCTCAAGGCAATAGGCGACGAGCGCTGCAAGATGCTCTTCTTCCTGAAGCGCCATCAAACGCTGAAACGACCCGATGCGCACATGCG
>JBCBOW010000103.1:0-6625 GCA_039821045.1 Pseudomonadota bacterium | reverse complement strand
AAGCAGGCTGTAGCGACCCCGCACTTCGCCGCCTTCAACCGATTCGAGCAGAAAATCGCCGCGGCCCGTTTCGATCAGCCGCCGCGCTGCGCCGACGGGCGTGTCGCTATCCGCAATCACCTTGCGCCACACCAGCGCGGATTGTCCGCGCGCCAGCGATGCCGCAGCGTGGGCAGCGTTTTGAGGCAGATGGCCGGATGCCAAAGGCGTGGATTGAGACGCAGTCACAGAGCTAAACGGGATACCTGAATCTGGATCAGCTTTCACCCTGGAGCGCGCGGCGCACCGCATCAACCGCGTCCTGGTTGATTTCAACGCCAACTTCTTCGCGCAGCGCCTTGGTCAATTGCTGCGTGTATTCGCCGGAGACCGCAGGCGTGAGCTGAGCGAGCGTTTGGTCAAGCAAGGGGCTGTCTTCTTCCAATGCCTCAACCTCAATCTCGTCCAGATCAACCAGGATCCAGCCTGCATCGCGCGGCGCTTCGAGCACTTTGGTGGTGCCCTTCGCCATGCTGAACAGCAAAACCAGCGCCGGGGGGACATTGCCGCGCGTCTCGCGCAGGAGCTGCTGGCGGGTGAGGGTCACCGTATCGACCGGGGGAAGCCCATCTTTTTCAGCGCTGATGGCGCTCGCCAGGCTTTCCCCGCCGCGCACCTTTTCGAGCACCCGGTCTGCCGCCTCGCGCGCCAGTCTGCTGCCTTGAGCGCGCACATAGTCGGCGCTGACCCGCTCCTTGATTTCCTCAAGCGGCGCGGCGGCTGCCTCATTCACTTCGATCACTTCATAGACGATGAACTGCGCGCCCGGCACGATCTCATCAAGCTGGGGTTGGCTTTCATCAAGCGCGAAGGCGGTGTCCAGGATTGAGCGCAGAGCCGGGTTTGGCTGTGAGCGAGGGTCTTCGAAATTGCGCCCGTCAGCAAGCAGCTGCGGCGTGGTTTGCAGCTCCAGATCAAATTCCTCAGCAACTTCGCTCAGCGCCGTGCCAGTGTCGACCGCCTCTTCGATCCGGGCCGAAAGATCAGCCAGCGCCGCCGCGCTCTTTTCAGCGCTGATCTGCTGGGCGATCTCTTCGCTCGCTTGCGCTAAGTTGCGCGCCGGTGTCACCTCGATCGCATCGACCCTCGCGACCACAAAGCCGAGCGGACCGCGCGCTGGGTCAGCCACTTCGCCGCGCCCCGCCTTGAAAGCCGCTTCCGCCGCGGCGAAGCTCTGAATTTCCTGATAGCGTTCGCGATCAACGCCTTCGGCCTGCGTGGTGCTAAAGCCTGCTTCTGCCGCGGCCGCTTCGAGGCTTTTCGCGCCGCTGCGGATTTGCTCTACGAGGGCTTGCGCGGCCGGTTCGGTGGGCACGACAAACAGCGTTATGTCGCGCGTCTCGCTCTCGGCATATTGCTCCTTGTTGGCCTCAAATCGCTCTGCAATCTCGGCCTCGCTCGCCTCCACATTGGCATCGACATTGGCCGCACCAAAGGTCGCCACACGCAAGACGCGCCGCTCAGGCTGAAGGTATTGCTCGCGATTGTCATCGTAATAGGCTTGCAACACGTCATCGCCCGGCGCGTCCTCATCGGCAAAAAGGGCGCTCGGGATCAGCGCGATATTGCCAGAGCGACGCTCCTGCAGCAGCGATGCATATTGCTGGGCAACCTTGCGCGGCATCTGCGGCGAGGCGAGCGCGGGGAGCAGCAATTGCTGAGCGAGCAGCCCGTCGGCAAAATCGCGCCGCAGAATAGCATCGCTGATCCGCTGACGTTCGAGCGCCTGGCGGAAGATCTCTTCATCAAATTCGCCGGTTGGCCCTTTGAAAGCCGGGATCTGCAAGATCTCGCTGTTGACGAGGTTTTCGCCCGCGCGAAGGCCATACTTTTCCGCAAACGCGCCGATGGCATAGCGATCAATCAGCTGGTCGAGCACTTGATCAAGCCCGCCATCAGCCAGGAACACCGGCATGGTGATCGTCGGATTTTGCTCCCGCGCGCGGGTCAAGGCGCTCTGCGCGGTGCTTGAAAGCTCGGCTGTATCAATCGAATCTTCGCCCACAAGCGCGGCTCGCTGCCCGCCGGAGACACCGCCGAATGTCGATCCGGTGATATCGCTTGCCGCAAACGCCAATGCGACCAGGATCAAGAAGCCGATAAAGATCGGCAAACCGATTTTGGACTGAAAAAAGTTGCGAAAAAACGAGATCATCGAGCTGTCAATTCCCAAGAAAGGGGCGGATTTGCCTCAGAAAACCTGGCGGTGCAGAGTTTTTGAGCCGTTAAACTGTGCGCGCTTTATCGGCGATGCATTCTCCTCGCAACAGGTGGGCTGCACTCGTCCCAAATCGCGTATGCCTTTTGACTGTGGAGCTTTCCTCGTCTAGCGGACGCGGCCCTTCGGCTCTAAAACCGTCTTAGATTCGCCACATTTGCTCAGACATCTGTAGGAACACCGTTATGGCCCAGCGGCCTTACATCGTTGGAAACTGGAAAATGCACGGCACGCGCGCCATGCTTTCCGAAGCGCGCGCGATCGATCGCGCGGCCCAGCGGCATATGAAAGTCGAAGTGGCGCTCGCGCCGCCTTACACGCTGATCCATCCGATCCACCGCGAAGCCGAGCAAATTGGCGTGGGCGCGCAAAACTGTCACCACGAAGAGAGCGGGGCGCACACTGGCGACATTTCAGCCGCGATGGTCGCTGATGCGGGCGCGAAATTCGTGATCCTTGGCCACAGCGAACGGCGCGAAGGCCATGGCGAGACAAATGCGCGCGTCAAAGCCAAAGTCGAAGCCGCGCTTCATGCAGGCCTGCGGGTGATCTTGTGCTGCGGTGAGAGCGCTGAGACCCGCGCTAAGGGCAAAGCGGCTGAATTTGTGTTGAAACAGATCAAAGCCTCGCTGCCCGAGATCGAAACAGCAGGCGAAAAGCTCACTATCGCCTATGAGCCGGTATGGGCGATCGGCACGGGCGAAACCGCTTCCTCGGATGATATCGGCGAAATGCACGCGATGATCCGCGAGTTGCTGGTTTCGCTGTATGGTGAAGAGCAAGGCAGCGAGGTCCGTATTCTGTATGGCGGATCGGTAATGCCTGAAAACGCAGCCGAAATTTTCGCTGTAAAAGAAGTTGGCGGGGCGCTTGTCGGCGGCGCGAGCCTGACGGCGGACAGCTTCATGAGCATTGCCCTTGCCGCGGGCGAAAACGCGGACACTTGAGCGCGCGCAGCGGCGCTCTTACATGTCCTCCTGATAAATCCTGATCGAGAGCAATTATGGGCCTTTTTATCTTCCTCACCGTTATCCAGGCGCTTGTCGCGGCGGCGCTTGTTGGCGTTGTCCTGCTGCAGCGCTCTGAGGGCGGCGGCCTTGGGATTGGCGGGAGCCCGACCGGCGCTCTTGGCGCGCGCGGCGCGGCCGATTTCCTGAGCCGAGCGACAAAATGGCTGGCCGTTGCTTTTGTCACGCTCTCGATCGTGCTCGCGGCTGTTGCCGTGGAAACTGGCAGCGCATCGGGAGTCACATCGACGCTGGAGCGCAATGTCGGCGCTCCAGGCGGCGCGGGCGCGGATGATCTGCTGGGCACAGACGCCCCGGCAGAAGCCCCGGCAGATCCGCTTTCCGAAGGCGGTTCGCAGGAGAGCGCTCCTGCCAATGACGATCCGCTAGCCGAGTAAACCCATCAGAAGCTTGTGGATGGCGCAACACGAGCGCGCCAATTTGCTTGCGCCGAATCCATCGGCACGCTTAAGGCCCAACCCCCATGGCGCGGTACATTTTTATCACCGGCGGCGTGGTCTCCTCGCTCGGCAAAGGCCTTATGGCCGCATCCCTTGCAAGCCTTCTTCAGGCGCGCGGGTACAAGGTGCGCATCCGCAAGTTTGATCCCTATCTCAATGTCGATCCGGGCACGATGAGCCCTTATCAGCACGGCGAAGTCTATGTGACCGACGATGGCGCTGAGACTGATCTTGATTTGGGGCACTATGAGCGCTTCACCGGCGTCTCGGCGCGTCAGAGCGATAACATCACGTCTGGCCGGGTCTATCGCGACATCATCGCCAAGGAGCGGCGCGGCGATTATCTCGGCGCGACGGTGCAGGTGATCCCGCATGTGACCGATGCAATCAAGGCGTTCGCGCTCGCGGATCAGGACGATCACGATTTCATTCTGTGCGAGATCGGCGGGACTGTGGGCGACATCGAATCGCTGCCTTTCATGGAAGCGATCCGGCAGCTGCGAAACGAGATGGAGCCGATGCAAACGCTCAGCGTCCATGTGACGCTGGTGCCTTATATTGCGGCTGCCGGCGAGCTCAAGACCAAGCCCACGCAGCATTCAGTGCGCGAACTGGCGAGCCTTGGGATCAAGCCAGACGTGCTGCTGTGCCGCGCCGAGCATCCGATCCCGGAGACCGAGCGGCGCAAGATCGCCAATTTCTGCAATGTGCGCATGGAAGCGGTCATCCCGGCTCTGGACGCGCCTTCGATCTATTCAGTGCCGCTGCAATATCATGAAGAGGGCCTGGATGCGGAAGTGCTGCGCGGCTTCGGCATGACGGACGCGCCTGAGCCTGACCTTTCAGGCTGGCGCGATGTCACCGATCGGTTCTTCAACCCCGAAGGCGAGGTCACAATCGGCGTTGTCGGCAAATATGTCGGGCTGCCTGATGCCTATAAGAGCCTCAATGAAGCGCTCATCCACGGCGGCCTTGCCAACCGCGTGAAAGTGAACATCAAGTGGATTGATGCCGAGATCTTCGAAGGCGAGGAAAGCGAGATTGCGAGCGCTCTGGAGCCGATGCACGGCATCCTCGTGCCCGGCGGTTTCGGCGAGCGCGGATCGGAAGGCAAGATCGCTAGCGTGCGTTTTGCGCGCCAGCGCAAGGTGCCGTTTTTCGGCATTTGCCTGGGGATGCAGATGGCCTGCATCGAAGGCGCGCGCGATGTGGGATTGGCTGATGCAAGCTCGACCGAGTTTGGCGATACAAGAGAGCCTGTCGTCGGCATCATCACCGAATGGATGAGCGAAGAAGGCCTGCAAAGCCGCGAGGAAGGCGGCGATCTGGGCGGGACCATGCGGCTTGGCGCGTATGATGCAAAGCTCGGCGCAAACAGCCACACCGCTTCGATCTATGGCGGCGCTGAGATGATCTCCGAGCGCCACCGCCATCGCTACGAAGTCAACAGCGCTTATATTGAACCGCTTGAGAAAGGCGGCTTGGTGTTTGCCGGCATGTCACCGGATGGGCTGCTGCCCGAAATCATTGAGCGACCGGATCACCCGTGGTTTGTCGGTGTACAGTTTCACCCCGAGCTCAAGTCCCGCCCGTTCGATCCGCACCCGCTGTTTGCTGGTTTTATCGCTGCAGCGCTCGAGCAATCGCGGCTCGTCTGAGCTGCGCTGATAAAAAGGCTGAGCGCTGCGACTGACGGTAATTGTCAAGGCCTATTGATCTGGCGATCAACAAGTCATTGATTTGCAACATTGTTGTATCGCGAAATGGTCAAGACATTGGATTTCAGGCCAAAATTTCGCGTGTCGTGTTTGTACAAAGCGCCATTTTTGTCCTTGCCTGCGCGTTCAGACAGGGACTAACCCCTTCGTGAACCTTCAGAATGATGGAGGGGGCGGGGGCCCTTGCTCGCCCGCTGAGGCACGCAGCAAAAGGCTGATATAAGGGGATCAGCTCAATAGCGCATGCTATGCACGCGACTGCTGCATTCAGCTCGAGCCGGCGTTGAGCGTCTTCTGCGACCCGGACGCTCATCACCGGCCGAGGCGGCTTTAGTCGCGGGGGTGGATCGATGGATCCGCCCCCAACAACTCTTTCAAAAAGGCTTAAGGTTAAGCGGCGTCGGCTTCGTCAGACGCGCCGCCGGTTCTAACCGCCTTGAGCGGCGTGCCACCGTTTACAGCGATCTTCTTGGGCTTCATCGCTTCGGGCACTTCGCGCACCAGATCGATGACGAGCAAACCGTCTGCCAGATCAGCGCTTTGTACGCGGACGAAATCGGCAAGCTCAAAGCGGCGTTCAAAGCCGCGATTGGCGATGCCCAGGTGCAGCATCTGTGCGCCATCATCGATGTCTTCGCGCTTCAGCCCCTTCACGGTGAGAAGGTTCTGCTGCGCGGTGATGTCGATATCCTGCGGGCGAAAACCAGCAACCGCGAGCGTGATCCGGTAATTGTCTTCGCCGCGGCGCGCGATGTTGAACGGGGGATAATTATCGCCAGCATTGTGGCGCGCCTGGCTCTCGAGCAAGTCAAACAGGCGATCAAAGCCAACGGTGCTGCGGCGATAGGGAGTAAAATCGAGACGTGACATAGTTTCCAATCCTCTTCTTTGAGCGATTTTCAATGCAACAGCGCCTGCACAATGCAGCGCGCCTGTGTGCCGCCTGATGGGCTTCCCAAAGACTGGCGAAACCCGGCGACAAAGCCTATCTGGGTCGGCGTGTTCACCTTTCAAGAGGTTTGAGATCGGATCCCATGAGCCAGCCCAAAATCGACATCTACACCAAGTTTGCCTGCCCATTCTGCGTGCGTGCCAAGCATTTGCTTGAGCAGAAAGGGGCCAAATTCAATGAGTTTGACATCTCCGCCGGTGGGCCCAAGCGCGAAGAAATGCTCCAGCGCG
>JBCBOW010000102.1:0-6633 GCA_039821045.1 Pseudomonadota bacterium | reverse complement strand
ACTGTTAAGGTCTTCACGCGCGTCGGCAATGTCTTGAGCCAAGAAGATTTGGCGCTGAAGCGGACGCAGGGTTTCATCAAGCGCCTTGAGCTCGGCATTGCGGCTAAGAGCGACAGCTTCCACAGAGCGGCCCTGGAGCTCAAGCAACTCAATTTCCATGCTGCGGCGCTGATCGGCGATTGCAGCCAGCCGCTGTGCCTCCGCTTCCGCTTCGGCTTCAGCTTCGGCAATGGCGGCGACTCGCTCTGCTTCGGCTTGCGCGGCGCGCTGTGCTGCTTCGTCGGTCGCGCGGCGCTCAGCGTCACGCACCACGCTAAACGCATCCACAAGGTCTAGCAGCGTGCCATAGAGCTCGCGTCCGGCCGCTGTGGTCAGGTCTTGCGCTTCGACAAGTGCGCGATACTCAGCAACGGTATCAACATCGCTGAGACCGAGCGGCGTCAGTGTGCTCGATATCTGGCCTTGCGCCGCGGCAAGGTTCTCAGCGTCGGTGAAGAACGTAGATCGATACGATTGAGCGGCGGCGTCCAGTATCTCTTGCGTGCGCCGAATCTGAAGCGCTTGCAGATCCGCATATTGCTCAGCAGTCGCGCCCGCTTCGCCAAACAGCCTGTCGAGGTCGTTCATTTCGGCCTCGAGCGCGGCAAGCTCGGCGATCAGCGGATTTGTGCTGGCGCGCAGCGCGTCAAGCGCGCCTTGGAAGGTCAGCGCTTTTGCCAGATTGTCTTCGAGCCCGCCCGGCCCTGTTAGCAGCTGCTCAATCTGCGGCGACAAGCCGCTAAGCACATCATCAGCCACCAGATCATTGATAGCCAAAGCGATGGCTGCGTTTGCGTCGGTGCCTGTGTTGACGACGCCGCTGCCGCGCGTGTTTCCGCGGCCGAGCGTATCCACGCGAAACTCACCGTTGCGCACACCGATAGAGACGCTGCCCGCCGCTGCGTTCAACTCCGCACCAAGAGCTTCAGCGATTTCGTTTATGCCGGCAAGCACGCTGTCTGCCAATCCAGAAGCGGTGTCGCGGTTGCTCGAACGACCGGAGAATCCGGTGACCGAGCCGCCATTGATTGTCGCTGAGCCTTTGTCTGGGCCAGAGAGGATACTGCCCAAACCGCCGCCCAAAATTCCGCCGACGATCGAGCCAACCGGACCAGCCGCACTGCCAAGGAAGCCCAGCACGCTTGAGCCAAACGCGTTACCCGCGATGCCGCCCAAAGCGCTGCCCGCCTGGCCAAGTCCGCTTTGGCTTCCAAAGATGAGATTGCCGCCTGCAACGCCTAGACCGGCGCCCTGAATGACCGTCGCGATGTTGTCCAACCGCTTGCCAAGCTTATCTTCAAGCGCCGCGGTGAGTTCATCGCCGAGCGTGACAGGTATCAATCGGTCTTTGTTGGATGGGTCTTGTTGAGTTCCAACGGTAATGCCGAGCAAATCGCCAAAAGGCCCGCGAATGGCGCTCGTCTGGCCGGTGGCGACACCGAGAATCCCTGCAAAAGTGCTCCCCAGGCCTCCAACTCTGTCGAGTAGCGCGACTGTGTCCGCCAAACCATCATTGAGAAGCTGCGTCTCTTCTCGTAGCCTTTCGGTCTCGCGCGCTTGATTATTAAGAGTACGCGTAGCGCCTTCCGCATTTTCGATATCACGAAGCGCCTGAAGCAGCCTTTCATACCGGCCTGTTTCATCTTCAATACCGTTTCTGCGGTCTTCTGCCTGCTGAAAGCGTGCTTGATTGCGAAGCTCGGCGAGGCTGCGCAGCTGCTCTTCCTGCTCAAGCTGATCAAGCATTTCCTCGCGCGCAGCACCATTGAGGCCAGCAAGCCTAAGCTCGCGCTCGCTCGATGTCAGGCGGTCGCGGACGACTGCATTTAGATCGTCGAGAACACCAATCTGTTCGCTCGCAAAAGCAAGATCTGCGAACGCGTCTTCAAAACTGTCAACCGTCGCTTTGGCGGATGCCTTGCCAGCTTTGCGGCCGGCCGTCTTACCTGCTTTCTCAGCCTCTTTCTCAAGCCTGATTCTCGCGCGTTCTTGCGCGAATGGACTGACAAATTCGGCAAAATCGCCCAGAAAGTCGCGATTGACCTCGCTTACCGCACTTTGCAGTGCCCGCCCGGCAGCCAATCCGGCACCGCGATAGCTGTTCTCAATCTGACCAAGCTCAATCTCGCTAATGACGCCAAACGAGGTGCCGAAAGCATCGTTGGCAAGTGCTGAAAAATTGTTGACGCCTGCGATGGCGCCATTCACCAGCCGCTCTATTGCCGCCAAGGCTTGATTGGAAGCGTCAATGAATATTTCCGCAAGCGCAGGAGGGAAGGTCAGGAAAGCGGCAAGAATGCTTTTTCGCGCTGCCTCAAACGAGCCGATAACGAGGTTCGCGGACGTGCGCGCGGTACTGGAGATAGTCTCCCACACTTCGACCACGTCAACACCAAGATTCTTGAATGCCGCTGCTACGTTGTTCTGCGCGCTTTCGACGATGGCATCAAAGGTGCCAAGCGCAATATCTCCCCAAGTGACCGTGACGCTTGAGGTCTTGTTTACATCATTGGTTACCGTAGCGAGAACGCCGGAAAGCGTTCCTCCTACAGCAGCCGCAGCGAGAATGGCAGGCGTGGCTTTACCAAGCCCGCGCAGAGCAAGGCCCGTCATAGAGCTTTCACTTCGCCGCGCTTCATAAGAAATGCTTGCCAAGGCTTCGCTGATCTGAAAGCCCTGCTGCACAAGGATTTGCATTGGCGCTTGGTTGAGCGCGACACCTTGAGCCACATCAACAAACTGCCGCGACAGATTGGTCATGTTGGCTCGCATGGCTCGTGAGATTGAGCTGACGCCGCCAAGCGAGCTGCCCATGCGCGCAAGATTGTCGTTCGCCGCGCGCGCAGAAGTCGAGATATCGCTCGACGCCTTCCGCACTTCGCGCTTCGCCTTGTCGAGATCGCTCTGAAGACGAGCGATCTCGGCGACGAGCTCAATGGACAGGCGAACAGCTGGCTGCGTCATATCTGCTCCTTTGGCGGGCTGAATGCGTCGAACATTCGTGCAAATTGGCGCGTCACGCGGGCGTTTCGCGCTTGTTCGGGTTCATCGGTGTAAGGCGGGATCGCGTCGGGCTGTTTTGCTCGGCTGCGTTCGGCAAGCAGGGCCACAGAAAGCGAGCGCAGCGTCTTTGCTTCCCATGCTGAGAGGACGACGCCTGAAATCTCTTGCCACGCTGTTAGATCGGGCCAGGTGATGGCGTTGTCGCCACTCGTTGGCCCGATTTCAAACAGCCAATCGGTCAGATATTTGGCAGGGTTCGGAGGGAGATTGAGTTCATCGCCCTCTGCCTTCATCTTGGCTCCGCGGCTTTGATGCTCTTTCTCAGGCGTCGCAGCGTAAAAAGCGGTTTGCCGGGTCCAAAGCTCTAACTGCTTTGCGACCCTTGCATAAAAGAGTCCCAGCTATTGGCTTCTTTGACGATTTGCTGACGAATGAACCCAAGGCCGCCGTCTGAATAGAGAGCGCGCGCCATATCGGAGACGCTGCCCCATTCTTTTCCGTCTTCAGTCGGGTAAGACAGGTTAGCGCTAAAACCGACAGTGATCGCGACGAGAAAATCGAGCTCATCTTGGCCGTCTGCATCGCGCGCTGCGGTTGCATCTCCGGCCTGCTTAACGCGGTTCAATTGGCGGCGCTGCGCTTCAGCGTCTGCGTCTTTATAGGTCTTGGACGCCGGGCCATGGATGGTCACCGTGACCGGCTTTTGCTCGTCGTCGAGCATGGGCCCTTGGCCTGGGATCTTAAGTTGAATTGTAGCGGTTTCTTGAGCGCGGAATTTGCGAAGATCGATCATAGTGGTTGCCTTTCACGGGAAGGGTGTCCCGCGCGCGCCGTGACCACGCGCGGAACAAAATGAAGGTTTGCAGGAGGATTACGTGACAGGCACTGCGACAATGCCGTCGTCGGTGTCTGTTGCCGGAGTGTACTCAAGCGTCAGCGACACCATGGAAGGATCATTGGTCGAACCCCACGTCGCTGGCGCGCCCATAATGAGCGCGCGCGCGTAGATCGTGCCGAGCTCCGGATGGTTCATCTTGATAGAATAACTATCGTCCGAATTGACTGCGGTCCTTACCAAAGCTTGGCCTGCATCATCAGGATCAATGGCAAATCGGATAGTCTGGCTGCCCAAATCGTAGCTGCCCTTCTGTTTCGCGGTTACGCGAGACTCCAGAAGCTGTAGGCGGACAAGCTCATAAACGCGTGTGGGAATGTCGCCGATGTTCTCGAGCTTACCGACCTGTGTGAAGGTCAGCGCGGCATATCCAGTGTCATTGAATGTTGCGGGTGCAGCGGCGGCAAGGCTGAAGGTTGCTTCGGCCCCGGTCGAAAAATTGCTCACTGTGCTTTCTCCATAAAAAAGCCCCGCCAAAAGCGGGGTTGTTCATCACCAGGATCGGCAATTGGTTACGAGGCGGATTTGCCCTTCGTTGCTGTCGTGGCTTTGGCCTTTTCTGCGGTCTCAGCATCGGCCTGCGCTTTGAGATCGGCTTCGCTGATCACCATCCCTGTCGGCTTAAGGTCATTGTACTGCTGAGCGTTGAGCTCAATCTTTGCGCCTTTAGCGTAAAGCTCGCCGTTAAGCTTCATTTTGCGCGTCACAATGCACTGCACTTTGGTCATGATATTGTCTCCGTGTATTTGAGGTCGAAGTCTTGCGTGCCGACATGGAACGTGCCGGTTTCGTTCATAAAGTCAGGCCCGCGCGCGCCCGTGTGAATTGTGATCCCGGTCATCGCGTTTATGGCGCCGTCATCGGACGTGAAATCGCGCGGGTAAGAGACCTTGCGGACAGAGTTGCGCAACGTCTGGATGATGGCTTCGCGCTGTCTGTCAGTGCTCGCGGCAACCGTTGCTTGAACCGTCGCAGTCACAAATTCTTGGTCGATGTTCTCCAGCATGTGGCGGTCCTCAGCGCTCACCAACATGAGTGTGACATAAGGCAGCGCTGCACCTTGCGGTTGCACACCGCTCACGATCGAATCCGCGCCGACTAGGTCTGTCACGGCTGCATCAGCAACCCAAACAGCGCGCAGCGCGGCTTTGGCACTCATCAGGCCGCCCTCTGCACAAAGCCGGTCAGATCTTCGACATAGGCGCGAACCGCCTTTGCAAACTCGGCGACAGCTTCGTTCGCTTTGTTTTGTAGAGCTGGGCGCATAAAAGGATGCGCGGCGTGGCCTGGGTGCTCAACGACGCCGCTGACAAAGTCGTTGCCGATAACAAGCACACCGCCATTTTCGCGCGCGCGTCGGTTAGCGCGCCGCGCTGCGCGGCTGCTTGCTCGAGCGTTATCGCCCGTTTGCACGCCAGACGCTGAGATGAAGTGCGGCAGCACGCCGTATTCGATGAAATAGCCAAGAAAGCCGTGCTCTTTGCGCTCATCAACATAGATGCGGATCGTGAATGTGCCGTCCTCGCGCTTGCGCGGGCTACCCGTGCGAATTGCTTTTGCCATCTTGCCCGTGTCTTTCGGCGCGCGAAGCCGCGCTTCATCGCGGATCACTCTCGCGCCCGCCCTCAGGCCGCGGCCCATCGCGTTGCGCTGAATATTGGCCGGCAAGGCGGAAAGCACAGCCTCAAACTCACGCATGCCTTTCAGCTCGCCGGTCATGGTGTTTCCCCTTGGGTGGAGACCTCTTCGCAGGTCATCGCCAGGCCTTCACGCCGGCCGATTTGAGCAGGGCCAGAGATGATTCTGAAGGTCGCGTTGTCGTAGATCACGCGCATTGCGCTCGTGATCCCGGTGCGATAGCGCATCTCGAGCTGGATCCGGCGCTTGGCCAGCTGGGCGCCATCGTCGACCATCTCAGCGCCGCTGATCAATTGCTCTTCGACATCAGCCGAGCATCTGATGAGTGTAGACCAGACATAGGTGTAAGCGCCCGTTTCCTCGTCTTGCTGGCGCTCACTTCGCTGGAATTCGACACGGTGTCGCTGCGCGCCCAACTGCATCGCCATCAGCCGAAACTCGACAAATGCCAGCCTTCAAGCAGGCTCTCATAGGTCATTTGCACGTCGTTTGAGACCTTGCCAATCACGACAGCTTCACGGTTCTGATCCCAATGCCCAACGAGCAATTGCATTGCCATTTTTAGGTCTGGAGGCACTTCATCAGGCGTCGACCACCCCGCCTGCCATGTGATGAGAACGGCGTTGACGGCGCTGATCGTAGAGGGCCAGGACTTATGCGGCGCTGGCCAAAGGCGAGGGCGGCGCTGCACTGCATCAAGACGATAATCTTCACCCGGAAGCGTTTGGGTTTGGCCTTGCAAGTCCTCGTATGAGACCGAGTTGATGACAGGGTTATCGCCACCGGCGAGCCAGACGGGGCCGGTTGGGAAACAGCTTAGGCGCGTTTGGAGCGTCTCGCGCAAAATTGGGTACTGAAGATCGCGACGAAGCTTTGCTTGCGCTGCACGGCAAAGATGCGTGATGTGGACATCTTCGTCGTTTTCGTCGGGCTCTATGCGCAGCTGCCGCTTGCCTTCAGCAAGCGTGAGCGCAAGGTCCTCCGGATGAACCGTTGTGATTGTGCCCTGCCGCATACTCACCTCACCCGAAAACATCTCTGCCCGGCACTATGCGCGC
>JBCBOW010000101.1:0-6658 GCA_039821045.1 Pseudomonadota bacterium | reverse complement strand
GCTGAACCGTCGGCCTTTCGCCGGGCAAGCGGGCCTAGGGTGCGCCATGCTAAGTAAAGCACGATTAGCGCGACGATCCCGATCACCACCCACCTGAGCACACCCCAATTCGCCGCCAGCGCCGTTCCAACAGGACCAAGCAGCTCACCCAGCTGCGCGAACAGAGCATCCAGCGCTTGGTCAAGCCAGCTTGGTTCGCGCGGCACTCGTTCCAACTGCTCCACAGGCGCGAACTGGATGTCTTCATCCGCGCGTATTTCGGCCCATTCGCTGGGTAAAGGCTCGCCAATGCTCTGGGCGCTCTCATCGGCGCTGGGCAGAGGCTCGTTTGCAGGGAGAATTTGAACCGCCTGGGTCATGCAAGGAGTGTGGTGACATGCAGGCTGCGCCCGTGCAACCATGGAAATGCAGCTGAGCGACCGCCAGGCTGATTGGCCGAGGCTCTATCCGCGCACGCGCGCCTGTTCATAGGTACCCAGAAGGCGCAATTCCTTGGAATGAAACGCGCATTCCTCAAGCGCGCGGTCAACCGAAGGGTCGCCCGGCCGCCCGATGATGTCCGCATAGAATTGCGTCGCTGAAAAGCTCGTGCCTTGCTGATAGCTTTCAAGCTTGGTCATATTGACGCCGTTGGTGGCAAAGCCACCCATCGCCTTGTAAAGCGCCGCCGGGATGTTTTTGACCTCGAAGACAAATGTGGTGATCGCCGGTTTGCCCTCGAGCGCGCTGATCGCGACAGGCTCGGCCGCCAGGACGACGAACCGGGTCATGTTGTCAGCGCTGTCTTCAACATTGCGCTCCGCGATTTGCAGGCCATAGAGCTCAGCGGCGATCGCAGGGGCAATCGCGCTGATCGTCGGGTCACCCTTTTCCGCTACAAAGGCTGCTGCCCCTGCTGTATCGGCATAGGTCAGCGGCACGATGCCTCGCTCGCGCAGAAACAGGCGCGATTGGCCGAGCGCTTGGGGATGCGAGTAAGCCGCCTGATAGGGTCCTGGCCCAACGCCCATGAGCGCGTGATGGATCGGCATGAAGTATTCACCGACAATCGAGAGCCCGCTTTCAGGCAGCAGGAAATGAATGTCGGCGACGCGCCCATGCTGCGAGTTTTCGATCGGGATGATCGCTTGACCAGCGCGCCCATCTTTGACCGCTTCCAGCGCATCTTCAAAGCTGAAACACGGCAACGGCAGAGCATCGGGACGCGCCTCGGTTGCCGCCCGGTGCGAGTTTGCCCCGGGCGAACCCTGATAGGCGATCGCACGGGAAGGCTCAGCAGCGGCGGCTTCGCGCATGGCATTCACAATGGCTCGTGCAGGCTCAGGAAAACTTCGCATTGCCAAGGCGGTATAGCGGGTGGGAATGAGGAGCAAGTGCACTTGCGAGGATTGCACCAATTGATGATGCCTTGGTGCTTGCGCGCAAACGGCACGCGGATTAAGGGGCGACCGCGATGACTGAGCAAAACACATCAGACGGTGCGCCAGAGGCGCAAGGGGCGGCCACCCAATCAGGTGGCGATCTGTTTAACACTGCGGCGGGCTGGGTCCTGTTTGCGGGCGTAATCGGCCTTGGCCTATCGATCCTGTCAGGGAAGTATTTCCACGGCTATGATCCGCAGCGCCCTGAGCAGCTGGGTTATGTGATCGAAGGCGTCGTCGAAGAAGGCGGCGAAGTCGCTGAGATGACAATGGCCGAAGCGCTGACGTTGGTTACCGCGGAGCAGGGCGAGAAGGTCTACGCCAAGTGCTCGGCCTGCCACACGCTCACGCCCGGTGGAGCAAATGGCGTCGGGCCAAACCTGCACGCGATCATGGGTTCCAACGTCGCTGCCAAGGATGGCTATGCCTATTCGAGCGCGATGCAGGCCAAAGGTGGCCTATGGGGCTGGGAAGAGATGAACCTCTGGCTCAAGAATCCCAAGTCTTATGTCGAAGGCACGAAGATGGGCTTTGCGGGCCTATCCAAGATCGAAGATCGCGCCGCGGTTGCCCTGTTTATGAACCAGGCGGGTTCGAACATCGCGCTGCCGGAATTTACGCCCGTTGAAGAAGTGGCTGAAGAAACGGCCGCAGAAGAAGGCGAAGCGGACGCAGCGGTTGAAGCGACCGCTGAAGCCGAGCAGAACGCCGCTGAGGCCACATCGGTAGCCACCGCACAGGCCGAAGGCGCCTGATCTTGCCAATCAAGCGGGCGTTTGATCGCGCCCCTTGAAGCCTTGAGCGACGACATACCATTCCGATGAGCCCTTGCGGCTCGCCGGAGGCTTGGCGTGTTTGACGCTGGTAAAGTGCTGCTTGAGCAAGGCGAGGAGCTCTGAATCGGTGCCGCCAGCCAGCACTTTGGCAACGAACGCCCCGCCTTCCTCAAGTGTTTCGACCGCAAACCACGCCGCCGCCTCAACCAGCGCCATCGTGCGCAAGTGGTCTGTCTGCTTATGGCCTACTGTGTTGGCGGCCATGTCTGAAAGGACGAGATCGGGCGCGCCATCGAGCGCTTCGTTGAGGGCACCGGGCGCTTCATCAGCCATGAAGTCCATCTCAAAGATGGCGACGCCTTCGATCGGTTCGGTTGGCAGCAGATCGATCCCAACAATCGCCGCTTTGGGCGCCTTGGCGCGCACCACCTGGCTCCAACCGCCCGGCGCGATGCCCAGATCGACTACCCTTTTCGCGCCGCGGATGAGGCCGAATCGCTCGTCGAGTTCGATCAACTTGTATGCCGCGCGGCTGCGATACCCGTCTGCCTTGGCTTGCTTGACATAAGGATCATTGAGCTGGCGCTCGAGCCAGCGCGTTGAGGACGCGGTCCGCTTCTTCGCGGTCTTGACCCGGCGGTCTGTATTGCGGCCTGAGCGCGACATGACGGGCTCGCAATCCGCTCAGCCGCGCTTGGTCGAGCGGGACTCGTGAAGCGCTTTGAGCGCTCGCTCGCTCTGGCGCTCGGCTGCCATGAGGCTGCGCAAGATGCCCTCGCGAATACCGCGGTCCGCAACGCCGAGGCGCTTGGCGGGCCACAGATCGAGGATCGATTCAAGGATCGCGCATCCGGCTACGACAAGATCGGCGCGGTCATTGCCAATGCAAGGCAGCTCGCTGCGCTTTTCAGGAGACATACCGGACAGATCCGCGCTAATCGCGCGCATCGACTGAGCCGGGACGATCAAGCCATCGACGGCCTTGCGATCATAATGCGGCAGCTCAAGGTGAAGGCTGGCCAGCGTTGTTACCGTGCCGCTCGTCCCCAGCAGGCGGATGTTGTCGGCTTGAGCGGCATCGGCAATGCGCGTCGCAAAGGGCGCAAAGCTCTCGCTCACTCGCGCGCGCATGCGGGCATACCGATCAAGCCGCATCGCCTGCGGATCGCCAATCGAAGTCTCGGGCTTCACCGTGTCTGTCAGCGAGACAACGCCCCAAGGCACGCTCTGCCAATCAAGGATGCGCGGCACGCGATTGCCGCTCTTGCCGGGAGGCTCCAGGAGCACAAGCTCGGTAGAGCCGCCGCCAATGTCGAAGATGACCGCAGGACTGTCACCTTCTTCGAGCAGGATATGGCAGCCAAGCACCGCCAGCCGCGCTTCTTCTTCCGCGCTGATAATGTCGAGCACAATGCCGGTTTCCCGGCGCACGCGTTCGATGAACTCCGCTCCATTCGCTGCGCGTCGGCACGCCTCGGTTGCGACCGATCGTGCCAGGCGCACATTGCGTCGCCGTAGCTTTTCCGCGCACACCGAGAGAGCGCCGAGCGCGCGGTCCATCGCTTCTTGGGATAGCCTGCCGGTTGTTGCGAGGTCTTCGCCCAGCTTCACCACCCGGCTAAACGCATCGATCACAGTGAAGTCACCTCCGCCCGAAGGGCGCGCAATCAGCAAGCGACAATTGTTGGTGCCAAGATCGAGCGCGGCGTAAGCCTCACCACTGCGCGCAGCACCATGAGCTGGCCGCGGCCTATGCAAACCCTTGGCGGGCTTGGTGCTTTCGCCCTTGCGCTTCTTCAGAAAGGGTTGGGCTGCTCGCGCGTTATCATAGGCTTGCGGCGTGCGTTTTCCTGTCGGACCGTGGGCGTATTCTTCGCCT
Source organism: Pseudomonadota bacterium (assembly GCA_039821045.1). Lineage (GTDB taxonomy): Bacteria > Pseudomonadota > Alphaproteobacteria > Sphingomonadales > Sphingomonadaceae > Erythrobacter. The sequence continues at coordinate 2,582 of JBCBOW010000101.1, read as the reverse complement.
GATCCGCGCGAAGGACCGCACCGGCGATCGCGGGCGCCTTTATCATTTGGCTGGGAGGAGCGCTTGTAGCGGAAATCGGCTACCTTGCCGGACTTGCTGCTCCTTTTGCTTCCAGCTCTCCTGTGTTCGTCCGGCGGAAGCGTCTCCGCCATACTCTTGCGTCTTTCATCTCACCCGCGACCATATCACGCGAGCACTTGAGCAATAGCTAACCCAAGCCAAACGGAAGAGCAAGCAAGGGAATGCGCGGGGATGGCAGCACGGGCACGGCAGCATTCGCTTTGCGATCGCCCTTGACCTGCTGGACGCTCGAACCTAAGTGCGCGGTCCGCGCGAGGGAGAGGGCGAGCATGCCGCGCCTCGCTTTCGGCCCAGCCGGTGCCCCGTCGTCTAATGGTAAGACTACGGACTCTGACTCCGTCAATTGAGGTTCGAATCCTCACGGGGCATCCAGCGCTTTGGCAGAGCTCGCTTGCATCAGACCGAGCGCTTCGCCTTTCTTGTAGACCTTCAGCATGAAGGCCGGATCAAACAGGCCCTCTTGCTCCTCCTCCTCTTCATCGGTTGGCCCCAGCGGGTGGACCTCGATATCGATCCCGTTCTTTTCAGCAAAGGCATTGAGCGCGCTGATCGACCGCCGGTCCGCTTCCCGGATTGAAGCGCTGAGCGCGCGCTCGAGGATGCTGAAGGTTCGCGGCTTCGTGACTTCATAATTGGGCGCCAAGGCGCCGTTGTAGAGGATCGTTATGCGCCCGGTCAGCGGGTCTCGATCCGGCATGCTCTCAAACACAATCGCCGGCGGGACCGCAAAGAGGCTTGATGTGGTCCCGCCATCGACATGCAGCTCTTCGAGCGGGCTTGATCCATTTTGCGAGCGGATGAGGACCGGGGGAAACGCGCCCGGAATGCTCGCCGAGGCAAGCAGCACCCGGCGAAACAGAGTGAGGCGCTCTGCGCTCTTGCTCGAAGCGATCGCACCCATGTCCCAGACAACCCCGCGCTCCGCATCGAGATTGGTGGTCTGCACCAGCAGCCGGCGGCCCTTGGCGTGCTCCGCTGCGATGCGGGCCAAGAGCTCTTCATCGGTGTAGAGCGCGATCAGATCGGCGAGCGGCTGAGTATCAGCAAGCGCCGCCCCGCCAAGCAGCCCCCCAATCGGCCGCGCCTTGTAGATATGGTGCGCCTCAATCCCGGTGTAGAGCGTGGTGAGATGGGCATCATAGCCTGAGCCCAGGAAGGCAAAGGGAGCGATCAGCGCGCCGGTGCTGACGCCTGAGACGATATCGAATTCGGGCCGGTTGCCCGCCTTGCTCCAGCCGTTGAGAAAGCCCGCTGAGAACGCGCCTTTGTCTGAACCGCTGGAGATCGCGAGGATCTCATACGCGTCAAAGCGCCCCGCTTTATAGCGCTGGACCCGCGATATGGCGCGCCAGCGTTCCCATTCCTCACGCGCCGCATCGGACCACAGCCGCGCGCGTTCAAACCCGGGCACCTGCGCGCTTGGCACAAGCTCAGCCCGGATTTCGGGGCGCTCGGGCCAGGTGGCACAAGCGCTCAGCGCAACGCTCGCCAGCATGACAAGACCAAGCCGGATGCATTGCCTCGCTAACACTTTGGACGATCCTCTAACTGCTTGCTGATGCTCCATCTCCCGAAGCGCGCGCGCGTTCAACCGCCTTTGTGTCACGCTTCGTATTTGTCGGCGCCGCTTTGGCATGCTTTGAGCTCCGGCTTGCAATCGCGCTTGCTCGGCTTGGCTCGCAGGCTTAGGGGCGCAAGGCATGACAGACACCCCCCATGATCGCGATCTTGTTGACCGCAAGTTCTACCGCGCTGAGCAAGAGAGCCGGTTTGCTGAGGAAGCCCCGGATCGCACGCCGCAAACCGAGCATCCCGCCTATAAGCTCGCCTTTCGTGATACCGATTTCCTCCTGCGCGATGAGCTGCGCCCGGTGCGCTTCCAGCTTGAGCTGTTGAAGCCTGAAATGCTGCTTGATGAAGCGCGGGTCGGTTCGACGCTGGTGATGTATGGCTCGGCGCGCATCCCGTCGCCCGAAGAGGCGCAGGCCAAGATCGATGCCGCTGCCGACAAGAGCGAGTTTGATCAGCGCGTTGCCCAGCGGCTGGCTGAGAAGGCCAAGTATTATGAGGAGGCCTACAAGCTCTCTCGCCTCGTCTCGCAGAAGGCGATCATCGAGGATGGCAAGCGCCAGTTTGTTGTCACCACAGGCGGCGGTCCTTCGATCATGGAAGCGGGCAATCGCGGCGCTTCGGATGCCGGGTCTGAGAGCATCGGCCTCAACATCATCCTGCCGCATGAGCAAGCGCCCAATTCCTACGTCACGCCGTATCTCTCTTTGAACTTTCACTATTTCGCGCTGCGCAAGATGCATTTCCTGTTGCGGGCGCGGGCGGTGGCGGTCTTCCCCGGCGGCTTTGGCACCTTTGATGAGCTGTTCGAGCTTCTGACCCTGATCCAGACCGGCAAGATGAAGCCGATCCCGATCCTCTTGTTTGGCCCCGATTTCTGGACCCGCGTGGTCGACTTCGAAGCGATTGCGGAAGAGGGCACGATTTCCAAA
>JBCBOW010000100.1:0-6691 GCA_039821045.1 Pseudomonadota bacterium | reverse complement strand
GTGGAGCAGGCCGTCGATACCGCCAAGGTCCACGAACGCACCGTAATCGGTGATGTTCTTGACGATACCTTCGATCACCTGACCCTCGGCCAGCTTGTCGATCAGCTCGCTGCGCTGTTCGGCGCGCGTCTCTTCCAGCACTGCCCGCCTGGAGACCACGATGTTGCCGCGGCGGCGATCCATCTTGAGGATCTGGAAGGGTTGGGGCACTTCCATCAGCGGGGTGACGTCGCGCACCGGGCGGATGTCAACCTGGCTGCCGGGGAGGAAGGCCACGGCGCCGTCGAGATCGACGGTGAAGCCGCCCTTGACGCGGCCAAAGATGCGGCCTTCGACGCGCTTGCCTTCGCCAAATTCGTTTTCAAGCTTGTCCCACGCTGCTTCGCGGCGCGCGCGATCGCGGCTGAGCATCGCTTCGCCGTCTGCGTTTTCGACACGGTCGACATAGACTTCGACTTCGTCACCGACCGAGAGGCCGTGATCATCGTCGCCGCGGGCAAATTCCTTGAGGTTGACGCGGCCTTCGCTCTTGAGGCCAACATCGATGACGGCGTGTCCCGCTTCGATCGCGGTGATGGTGCCCATGACGACGCGGCCTTCAAAGCCTTCTTCGCCGGCGCCGCCAAGCTGTTCGTTTAGAAGCGCTTCGAAATCGTCGCGCGTGGGGTTCGGTGCAGTTGCCATAAGTGGCTAGGTTCCTGTGTTTCGTTTTGCTACCGGCCACCGGTTTTTCCGGGGTCTTTCTCCGTCTCCAAGCGCACCATTGCGCAAGGCGTACGGGGCAAGAGGCCGATGTCTCCAGAGAGCCGCATGCCGCTCTGGAGGTCCGCTCAATCAGAAGATTGTGAGAACGGGCGTGCCGATAGGCGAAACTTGACCCAGAGGCAAGGCGAATCGAGGCTTTGCGCGATAGGCCGACCCATTCCAAGCGTTCGCTCACCGCCACGCCTGAGCGCTCCATTCGTCGCGCGTGGAGAACGTCTGACACACCTGGCACACTGTCCTGGGGCAAAAAAGCCACCTGTAGGTGTAGCCGGACAAAAGCTTCTAGAATTTGGGACAAGAGGTTCTAGAGCACAAAATCGCTTCATTCGTTGCTGATTAGCAGCTCTTTGGTGGGCTTTCCATGGCCCTTCAAGCTGCCCGCCGTGTAGGTCACCTCAAGCTCTTCTATCGCGAACTCTGAGAACATTTCCCTCACCTCGGGCGTGTCGTTTAACGACAGAATAAACCGCCCTTGAAGCCCCGCTAATTGGCCTCTCAAGCGCTCGAAATCTGCCCGGCCGAAGACGCCCCGGCCATAATCGCTCTCATGGTTCCAGTAAGGCGGGTCGCAATAAAACAGCGTGCCCGGCCTGCTATCGTATCGCTCGATGCACTCGCCAAAGTCGAGGCATTCGATCAGCACGCCATCGAGCCGTTCATGCGCCGCTTCGAGCAACGGCTCCACTTTCGCAAGGCTCCAGCGGCTGGCACGGAAATCGACGCCAAAGGTTCTACCCATCCCGCCGAAACCAGCCTTCTGCATATAGAGAAACCGCGCCGCGCGCTCCAGATCGGTGAGCTGCTCAGGGTCGAGCTTAGCGAGCCGCGCGAAGTCAGCCCGGCTGTAAAGCTGCCACTTCAGCACGTCGAGCAGCTGCTGATAATGGCGCTGCAAGATGCGAAAGAGATTGATCACATCGCGGTTCGCATCGTTGATCACTTCAAGCTTTGGCTGCGCGGTGCGGCGGAAGAAGACGCCACCCATCCCAACGAAGGGCTCAACATAGCGGACATGATCGATCGCGCTGATCCGCTGCGCGATCCGTTTGGCCAATATCCGCTTGCCGCCCAGCCAGGGAGCGACGGGGAGCGTGGCGCTAATCGGTTTCAATTCATTGTTCATCAATCACACCTAATTCGGCTCCCGCCGCTTGCGGCCGGGGGAGCTGGAAGGCCGATCTAGACGGCCCACGGTGCGAGCTTGCCTCTCGCGGTTCGGGCTGTTGGCGCAGCCCGGCCGCCCCCGTTTAGGAGGCAGCCTTGTCTTTGCGCAGCGTCTCGGCATCGAGGCCGGTATCGATGAAGAATTCGTCTGTCTGCTCGATCTTGAGCCTGCCAGCGAATACCTCAGCGACTTCCGGATCATCGCGCATCGCCTTGCTGATCGCTTCTTTATCCAGCTCGCGCTTGACCCTGATGAAATCCTTTCTGCGCCCCCAACGCAGCCCAGAGAGCCACGAGAAAACGTCTGCGAAGGTTACCTTGCGCTCGGTCTTGAGCGACGGCGGCGTTTTGCGAATGCCGATCACGGCAGCGCCCAGCTCGGCCGAGCGACGGCCGCGCGCGATCTCATCCTTGCCGCCCGCCTCAAACCAAGCCTTGAGCCCTTCAAACAGCGGCTTCGCCTGGGCAGAAAGCTCGCGGCGGCGCTCTGCCAGGCCCTGCTTGATCCCAGCGATCGCCTCATCGGCCGCCAGCTCTTCGAGCAGCCGATCGCGCTCAATATCGACATATTCGCCGATCATCTGTTCGGCCTCGGCGGCATCAGCGGGCAGGTCAAAGGTCTCAGATTTGCGGCGGGACATTGGCTTTCTCCATCGTGAGGGGGCGAGGTTCAAAAGTGCTCAAAAGGGCGATCATCAGGTGGCGGCCACGGTCTGCTGGGCGAGCCCGCGCACGCTGGTGAGGTTGGAAGGGAATTCGCTCTGCAGCAGCGTCACAGCGCGGCGCATCGTACCGAAAAAGCTGCCTGAGGTACGTCCAAGGATCAGCTGGGTCGCGCCGGTCATATCGAGGCCGATCATCGTCACAACGTGCTCCGCGTCATCATTGATCGCGGTAAACAGCTCCCCGGTCGTGGTGACGGCAGCGCCATCGACCAGCACCGTGATCGGCAGTGCGTTGGTGCCGTCTTGAGCATAGTTGACGACGATCGAAGAGCCTTTAGCCGATACCAGCGTGCCGTTTGTGCTGGCTGCTTCTTTGGTGAGCGAGAGGATCACATCCCACGTCCCGGCCGCAATCACCTTCTCAACATGGCTGAACCCCTGGCTTTCGAAGAATGCGCCACCGGACACGATGTTGGGACGGCGGTTCGGATTGGCGAAATCCTGAGTGAGCGTGTTTTGATGCGTGCTTTCGCCCAGCAAGCTCCAGACGCCGCCAAAGCCGTTCGGATCGCTGTCGGTCGCGTTCGCCATCACGAAAAATTCGCTCTCGGCATTCGCAACACCGTTGATCGCAGCGAGCAGATCAGCCACGGGATCGCCGCCCGGAGTGGGCGTCGGTGTCGGCGTCGGTGTGGGCGTCGGTGTGGGCGCCGGTGTGGGCGTCGGGGTCGGTGTCGGGGTCGGAGTGGGCGTCGGCGTTGGCACCGGCGTATTCGTCCGTACATCGATCACGTAAAGCGAGCCCTCGGCGCCCACCAGCACGAAAATCTCATCGCGCCCGCTCAAATCCTTCGCGGTGCGCAGCTGCCCGCCAGAGATCTGAAACAGCCCCTCGTGATCGCCGCCATAGCGCGGATGCAGCGCGCCATCGCTGGTCGCGCCGAGCGCTGTGCCGGGCGCAGCGGTGTTCTGGATCACGGCGGCAATGTCCGGGTCTTTGTGCCAGATCGCCTCGATCTCAGCGATCACCGCGTTCCACTCGGCATGCGTGTGTTTAGCGGCCGTGATGATCGCGCGCGCTGAAATCCCGCTGTCGCTGTCAGCGAAGGATGTGAGAGTGAAATCCCACAGCTCGGCCATCGTCGGCAAAATGGCCCGCCCTTCAGCCGCGTCATAATGCGCCGAGGGCAGATATTGCGCCACCTTGGGATCGGCCGCGCTGAATTGATCGTAAGCGCTGCGCTCGCCCGCCGCGATCGTCACAACGCCGCTGTCATTAACATAGGAAGCATCGCCCTGGGCTGGTGCCACGCCGGGGTTGGCCGAGGTGATGATCGTCACGCGCTCGCCGAATGTCAGCGTGTTATTAGGCCCGGCTGCGCCCATCGTCAGCACGCGGCCCGAGCCATCCGAGAACGTCCGGCCGGAGCGCGCTTCGATGATCAGCGCGCGCTGCACGGTCGCGCGGGCGGGTTCCGAAAGCGACCAGTCCCAGCGGATCGCGTTGGTGCCGTTTGAGACGATCACCACGTTCTCAAAGGTGAGCTGATCGAGCGCGCTTCCTGTGTCTTTGAGCTTAGGATTGCCAGTGAGAAACAAAGCGCCTTTGGGTCCGATATGGACAAGGCCATCGAGCGTTCTGGGCTGCGTCATCACCACATTGGTGCGATTGATCTGGACGCCATCATTCGAGATCGCTGAGGCTGGGGTGGTTGGCTGGCCGCTGGCCGAGCGCGTGTAAGTCGCGGCATCGTCCCACTCGCCTTCCTGGTAGGTGACATCGAGCCAGAGCGAGCCGCGCTTGACGCGGAAGACATCGCCATCATCGGGCCAGCGCTTGTGCGTTCCCATGTCCATCTGGGTTGCGTGGAATTGATAGCCGAACTTGTCGAAAGTCGAGTTGTCCGGGTACCAATAGCGAACGCGCAGAGACTTCGCCGGATCAGGCGTTGGATCGAGCGTCCCGGCATCGAAATCCCAAACGCCGACATGCTCGCCCAGCTCGCCATGCGGCAGCTGCTCGATCGAAAGCCCGCTTGCATCGAGATCGCTCCAGCTCGCCCCGCCGTCCTGCGACACGCGGATCGCGCGCTCAGATTGCGCGAAGAACAGCGTTTGATAAGCGGTGGTGAGCGCGTTGAGCATGCTGTCGCCAGCCCACGAATTGAACGTGCCGCGCGAGATATAGAGCGCATCCATCCAGAACAGCGTGGCGGCGAAATTGGTGGTGATGAGATCGATCGGAGCCTCGCGGTTGCTGCCGATGATCCCGGTGCGCGCGATCGTGTGCGTGCGCGTCGAGGTGAGGTCGATCGTGCCGCCATTTGTCTCCATCGTGAGCTCGCTGCAATAGACGCGCTTTTCCTCGGTATCGTCCGCCTGGACAGCGTAAGCGGCGCGGGTCGCATGCAGCGTCTGCCCCATCACAAGGCTTTGCGTCAGCGCCACATCGGCCGCTGAATAAAGCCGCCACGTCGCCCCGGTGCCGACATCGACATCGGTTTGCTGGAAATATTCGGTGATCGAGGCGTCCCCGGCCGGAAGCAGGATCACCTTGTCGATATCGAGCGCCTGGGTGATGTAAGCCGGGCTCGTTTCAATCGCGCCAAGGCGAGCGTAGAGCGCGCGATCGCCTTCGAAGACCGAGCGCACTTTGACGCGGCCGGCATCTTCGCCCGAAGCGTTGCCTTTGTACCAGCTGCGCGGGAACCAGGCCGGGCCATAAAACAGCTCGATCTCTTCGGGGCTGCCCCAGGGCCTGCCATAAAGCTCCAGATTGGGATTGGGCATGATGCCATAGCGGTCTTCGCTCTCGGCGCTCTCGACGATCTCGATTTGCGTTTCAAGCGGCTCGTAAGGCACGCCGATCGGCACCGGCGGCGCGGTGATCGCGCCCACGATCTGCGAGCGCGCGATCGCCATGTCGCGGCAAATATAGCCAACCTTGCCGAGCGCCGCGATCAGCGCATCGTCCTCGAACGTCTTGCGCGCGGCGCAAACCGGCACCGCATAAGGCGCGGTCTTCGGGTTCACGCGCAGGCGCAAATCCTGAATGTGGACCGTGCCCGAAGGCGTGTTTTCGAAGGTGAAGCCGGGCTCGATCGTGCCGGGCTGGACGGCCTTTCGATCGAACCAGATGTAGTAATATTGATGCCCGTTAATGAGGCGCGGGAAAGGGTAAAACCCCGCGCGGATCGAGCCCCATTGCGCGCCGGTAAATCCGGTGATCGCGCTGCCATCATGCGTGAAGCTAACCGAGGCCAAGCCAACGGCCGAGAGGCTGATGACATCAGCGCTGGCGAGATTAAGCCGCACGATCGCTTCAGCGCGCACGATATCGCCGGGCACCATCGCCACACGAATGTTCGACGCCGTGAAACGCGGGGCCGCATCGCTGCCCAGCGTCAGTTTGACGCAATTCCCGGTGGTGCCAAAGATATCCGCGTCAGCGTGATCTCCGGCATATTCAACGGTCGCATTGTCAGCGCTGCCCGGCTTGAAATAGGCATCAGCGCTCTCATCGTTTGGCGCCTCAGGATCGTTCCACGGCGCGCCCAGGAACGTGTCACCCGGCTCCAGATACTGGCCGATGAAGAGCCCGTTTTCATCGTAGCACAGCCGCTCTTCATTCGCCGCGCAGATCACAAAGCCGTTTTGCGCCAGGCGGTAGCGCCCCGCCGTCGCGGTGTAGCCCTGAATTTGCGCCTGCGAGGTAAAGCCGTCTGTGTCGCCCGAGACCGCGAGCGTCGCATTGGGCACGCCGGGCAGCGCCGCTTCAAATTGCTCGACCATCCGCCCAAACACTTCCGAGGCGCGCAGCGCGGCCGGATCAGCCAGCGCAACATATTCGAGCGCGAGACCGGCAGGCTGGCCTTTGCGCAAGATCGGCTGCGCGCTGCCCACTTCATGCGCGCGGGCGATCTCATATTGCATCGCAAGGCTTTCATCTTTGGGCGAGACGCCGCGCACCAAAACGGCCTCGATCGTGCTGATCCGCGTCTCGATGCTGAGCCCAACGATATTGGCTCCGGCGGTCCCGATCCCGGCCTCGCGGCGCACGATCGCATTGCCGCCCAGCGCGCGCGAATATTGCTCGC
>JBCBOW010000099.1:0-6724 GCA_039821045.1 Pseudomonadota bacterium | reverse complement strand
CATCACCATGGCCGAGTGGCGCCGGATCATGGACGTCAATCTCGATGGCGCTTTCCTGACGCTGCGCGCCTCGCTGCGAGCGATGCGTGCAGCGGCCAAGCCTACCGGCGGCAGCGTTGTCATCACAGCATCGAGCACCGGGGTGAAGCCCGTGCCCGGCACGGGTCCTTACGGTGTCTCCAAGGCGGCGGTGGCGCATATGGCGCGCATGGCGGCGATGGAGAACGCAGGCGCCAACATCCGCGTCAACGCGATCGCGCCCGGCGGCGTCGACACCGCGATCTGGGAAAGCGGCGCTGAATTCAACGAGGCAGTCGCCAAACACGGGCGCGAGGCGGTGTTCAAAACCATGGCCAAGACGACACCGCTTGGCCGCTTCGCCAGCGCAGATGAGATCGCCTCCAACATGCTCTACCTGCTCAGCGATGCCGGCTCCAACATCACCGGCCACGTTTTGGTGAGCGACGGCGGCTTTACGCTGTAGCCGCGCGCCGCCGCCTCGCGCTGTGGCTCCCCTGTCGCCCAACTGTCGCCTTACCAGTTGAAGCTCTGCTCGGTCAGCGTCTGGCTTTCATTGCCCTTGAGCGTGATCGTGATCGCCTGCTGGCTCCAATCGACATCGACGAGCCCGTAGTTCTCGATGCTGTAGAACTTTGAGACGCGGCTGGGATCAGGCTCACGCGCGGTGCTTGCTTCCACATCGCGGCCAAAGGCGCGGTTGAGCGAGCTGCTGGTGAGCTCCCACATCGTCTCGCCCTTGTGCGTTGTCTTGTAGATCCCGCCCGAATGGCGATCGCCCGAGAGCATCACCATCCCGCTCTCTTCGCGCGCTGACAGCATGTCGAGGAGCTTGGTGCGCTCAAGCGGGAAGTTCTCCCAGCTTTCGTAATTGTGCGCCTCGGTGATCACCTGGATCGAGCTGACGATGATCCGCAGATCAGCCGGCTTGGCGAGCTCGGCTTCAAGCCAGGCCCATTGCTCAGCGCCCAAAACGGTCGCATCAGGGCTCGTATCAGGGGCGTAGATCCCGAGCGGGCGGCGCTCGCGCTGCCAGGGCATGCGCTTCAGGTCCGAGCGGAAATAGCGCGTATCGAGCATGATGATCTGCACCCGCTCGCCTTCGGGGCCGACCATCACGCTGTCATAGATGCCATCGCGCTGGCGCACGGCATCGGACGAGCCCCAAAACTCTTCAAACATGACTTCCGCCCAGCGCCGCATCGGGAAGCTCGCGCCCTTGTCGTTGAGGCCGAAATCATGATCGTCCCACGTCGCCAGCATCGGCACAGCCGCGCGCAGACGCTGCCATTCAGGATGCGCGGCCTGCTCTTCGTAAGCCACGCGCAGTGAAGTGAGCTCAGCATCGCCATCCCACGCGCTGTCACCATAGACATTGTCGCCGATCATCATGAAGAGCTGCGGGTTCGCGCTCGCCACCTGATCCCACATATGCTGGCTGTCTGACTGGTGGTTGCAGCTGCCAAAGGCGATGCGCGTAAGCGTGGCTGAGGTATCGAGCGCGGGGCTCTGGCCGGCTGTCGGCAGAACGGTCGTCTTGCGCAGCTGCGCGTAATAGGGCTCAAGCAATTGATCCGGCGCCAGGCTGACTGCGCCAGGCGCTGGTTCAACCGCCTTTTCGGTGTGCCCATCCGCCAGCAGCGGAGCAGCGGTCAGGCCCAGAGCGGCGGTGGTGAGAGCGAGCATGGTCAAGCGGCGCATTGGCGAAGTCCCCGTTAATTGCGATTCCTCGTGCGCTAGTGCCGCGCCGGGATGACGGTATTGCGACGATGACGCTGCGATACGGCGTGCGCGCACAGCGCCTCAGTCCATCACCAACTGGCTGAAATCCGTAAGCGCCGCATCGCGCATCCCGCGCCACACATTGCGCGCCTGCACACTTTCGCGCACATCGTGAACGCGCAAAAGCTGAACCCCGGCATCCATCGCCTTAACGGCCAAAGCTATGGACCCGCCGAGCCGCTCTTCGGCAGGCTCTTCGCTCGACAAAGCGCCAATCATCCGCTTGCGGCTCGCCCCCACCAGTAGCGGCGATCCAAGCGCATGGAACAGCGGCAGCGCGTTAAGGAGTGCGAGATTATCGCTCACCGACTTGCCAAAGCCGATGCCCGGATCAAGCACGATGCGGTCTTCTGCCACACCATGCGCGATCGCCTTGGCGCGTGCGGCTTTGAGGAAGTCGAACACCTCGCTCACGACATCGTGATAGCCCGCCCCCTCGTGCAGATCATCGCCAGCGCCTGGTGCGTGCATCAGGACAACAGGGCAGCGCGCGGCGGCCACCACTTCGCTCATCCGATCATCATAGCGCATGGCGGAGACATCGTTCGCCATATGCGCGCCCGCCGCCAGACCGGCTTCGAGTACGGCTGCGCGCCGGGTGTCCAAGCTGACCGCTGCTCCCATCCCTGCGCAATACTCAACCGCAGGCACAATCCGCTCGATCTCGTCGCCTTCCCACGTCGCCTCAGCGCCCGGACGCGTGCTTTCGCCGCCAATGTCCACAATCGCCGCGCCCGCTTCCAGCATCGAGGCTGCATGCGCGCGGCCCACATCGGGCTTGTCGAGAAACTCGCCGCCATCTGAAAAGCTGTCCGGCGTGACATTGAGAATGCCCATGATCTGCGGCTGATCGAGCCGGATCGTGCGGGGCCCCAACTCAAGCGGCGCATGGCTTTTGGCAAGATTGGCCCATTGCAGCGCAGCCTCTTGCGCAAGCGCACCCTCAAGCGCGCCAAGCACGCTTTCCGCCTCGCCCGCGCCAAACAGCCTGCGCTCGATCACAGCGCCGCCCCGTTCATCCTCTCGCAGGATCAGCGCAAAGCGGCTCGCATAGACGAGACCACCGCCCAGCCGCACCGCAGCGCCTCCCTCAGCTTGAGGGCTGGCGGCAAGGGCGATGGGCTGGATGGTGAGCCGGGCACTCATTTCATCGCACCTCATGCACGCTTGACACACCTGGCACACTGTCTTGGGCGGAAAAAACCGCCCTCGGCAGATTGATGCTGAAAGGGAGGCGTGACAGACGAGATAGGCAGTATTTCATCACGCGTGTGCCTATCGCATGGCGCCCCTGTAGGACAGCGCGCGAACGCCGCTATCCTCATCTAGCGCCGAGGAGCGCCTCTCATGGCGCAAAAAAGAGCCGCGAGGCACTCGGCATCGCGGCTCGTTTCTTGCGACCCCTCTCGGGCTAGCCGGTTTAAAGCTTTACGCGCACACCTGCTGAGATGATGCTCTGTGCCGATTCAATGCCAAGCTGCGCGGGCAGCAGGTTGAGATCGACTTCCGCATCCTCGAAGGCATCGCGATAGGTGTATTGGCCAAAGAGCTCAAAACGCTCGCCCAGTTCGATGCTCGCGCCCGCCATCAACTGAAACGCAAACACGCCATCGCTGTCATCCGCGATATCAACGCCTGACGGGATGTATTCGACATCGACTGACTGGAAACCAGCGCCAGCGCCCACATAGGGCTTAAAACCGCTTCCGGTCTGGATATCGTAAAACACATTGCCAAACAGGCCAAAGGTGCTCACTTCGCCCTGGCCGTCCGCGATCACCGCGCCGACTGTGGGGTTGGCTTCATCGGCCGGCCCGCGGGTCAGTACGGCAGAATCGACCGCATCAATCACGTCAGACCCAACAAACAGGCCCGAGTGCGTGCTCACGTCATATTGCGTAAAGCTGCCTTCCAGCTCTACGCGAAGGCCGTTTTCAAAGGCGTAGCCAACCTGGCCGTTGATCGCGAAGCCATTGTCGAATTCGGTTTCCCAGCCAAGCGGGGTGCCTGCATCGATCGCGCCGAAATCGTCTGTTGCGGGGACAGTGCTGGTGAATTCGCCTTCATTCGAGCTGTCCTCTGGCAGCACCAGCCCGCCGCTAAGACCAATGTAGGGCCCTTCAGCAAGGGCAGCGGTGGGAAGAGCAGCGATCGCCAAAAAGGCGGCACCGGCTCTAAGAAGAAAAGGGGTTTGTGTCATGGTTATCCTCGCTAGTGTTGTGCCCCCAACACGTGACGAATGCGGGCGGCGCAATCGCGCGACACGGATGAACCTAAGCTGCCAGAATTATTGACCATTCGGTCGAAATCGGCGGGACGTTTTGTGCAAGAGACAACCTGTTACAAGTGTAAAACAGTGTCGCAATTCGCTCTCAGATGCGATCCTTGGATGCAAACGCATAGCTAAGCTCTTGGCTCTAAGAATGGCCCGAAGGAGTCACGGATGCCCTACGAGGAAATATCTGATTTCGTGAGCGAAGCGGTGGATGCGATTGATCTGCTTCCCGAACGCGACACGCAAAGGCGCCGGCGGCGTTCAGGGTCCGCTTGGTTTTGGGTTTTGTTGGTGATCGCGGTGGTGGTTGCGTTTGGGCTGGTGTTCAGCGCCTAGGCCGCGCGCATCGCCTTCAGCCGCTCGGCATGCTCCTTTTCGACCGAGCGCCAGGCTTTGAAAACTGAGAGCTGCGGATCGGTCTGACCCGTGCGCCCGAGCGCGTAAATCTGCATGTAAAACCAGAATTGGGTCGCAAAGCCGGCCATCGCGCGCACCGCCTTGATCCCTTCGAGGAATTTGAGCGGACCCGGCAGCAGCGAAAGCGTGCTTTCCGCGCTTGGCAACGCCTCAGCGCCTTCAAGGATTTGCTTGGCACCATCCGCTGCGACGCAAAGCGGCCGCCCCAGCCCGACGACATCCGCTGCGCCGCTCGCCACCGCCTGCTCCATCGCTGCACGGCTGCGGAAACCGCCCGTCACCATCAGCGGCACGTCAACCGCATCCTTCATGGCTTTGGCGAAATCGACGAAATAGGCCTCGCGCGCCACGGTTGACGAGGCGACGCCAGGATCATCGGCAGGCTCCATACCCTCAATGCCAAGCAGCTTGGGCTGCTCATAAGTGCCGCCTGAAATCTCGATGAGATCAATCCCGCGCTCTTGCAGCCACGCGACCACCTGGAGCGAATCCTCAAACGCAAAGCCGCCCTTCTGGAAATCCGCGCTGTTAAGTTTGACGCTGATCGGAAACTCAGGGCCGACCGCAGCGCGCGATTGCTCGATCACATTGAGCAACAGCCGCGCGCGGTTTTCCAAGCTGCCGCCCCACCGATCGCTGCGCCGGTTGGAACGCGGGCTGAGGAATTGGGAGATCAGATAGCCATGCGCGCCGTGGATCTGGACGCCGGTGAAGCCGACCTCTTTGCACTGCCGCACTGCGCTCACAAATTTGGCGATAATCGCCTCGATCTCTGCGTCCTCCAGCGCGACCGGTTCGCCAAACTGGCCGCCGGGCAGACCGAGCTTGACCGCTGAGGGCGCTTTGGGGCTCGGGTTGACGATCTTGAAGGTTTGGCGCCCGGCATGGCTGATCTGGGCCCAGAAGTGGTTGCCGCCGCGCGTTCCCGCCGCTGTCCAGCGCTCAAAGGCTGCGCGATCCTCGTCACCAAGCTCGCGATCGAGGATCACATTGCCCGGCCGCTCCAGATGGTCGCGGTCGATCTGAAGGTTGCCCGAAAGCAGCATGCCGCACCCGCCATCCGACCAGATGCCATAGAGCCGCTCCAGTTCAGGCGTTGGCACACCGCGCGCATCAGCCAGCCCCTCGGTCATCGCAGCCTTAGCCAGACGATTAGGCAGCGTCGCCCCGCAAGGCAGGGTAAGTTCTTGAGAAAGTGTCATTGGCGGTCCCCCAAAGAATTTGCGCCGGGGGGTAACACACCGCTCAGCCCATGGGGCCGATTTTAATCCTCGCTCGCCAGAAGGAAAAGTTGGCGCGCGGCGTCTATGGGCAGGGCCTCGCCGCCTTTTTCGTAGTGCCAGAAAGTCCAACCGTTGCAGCTCGGCGCGCCTTGCAGGTCTTTGCCCAGCGAGTGGATCGAGCCGGTCTGCGCGCCGCTGTAGCCAGCGCTGGGGCCGGTGTATTCCAGCGAGCCGTCCGCCCGCACAAGCGCGCTCCAGCGGCGTTTCTTGTCGAAAACGCTCGTCCCTGCGGGGATCATTCCGTTTTCGACAAGCGTCCCGAAAGCGACCCGGGGCGCGGATTTTTTCGACTGCATCGTTTTGAGCGCGCTTTCATCGAGCGGCAGCTCCTTGGCGATGCGCTTGGTGGCAACTTCGCGGTAGAAGTCTTCGCGTTCGCAGCCGATCCACTCGCGGCCCAGCCTCTTGGCAACTGCGCCGGTCGTGCCGGTGCCGAAGAAGGGATCGAGGACAACATCGCCTTTCTCCGTCGTAGCGAGGAGCACGCGATAAAGCAGGCTTTCCGGCTTTTGCGTCGGGTGCGCTTTCTTGCCGTTCTCCTTCAAGCGCTCAGCGCCCGCGCAAATCGGCAACACCCAGTCAGAGCGCATCTGAAGTTCATCGTTCAACGTCTTCATCGCACGATAATTAAAGTGGTAACGCGCCTTCTCCCCCATGCTCGCCCAGATCAGCGTTTCATGCGCATTGGTGAAGCGCGTGCCTTTGAAATTGGGCATAGGATTGGTCTTGCGCCAGACGATATCGTTGAGGATCCAGAAGCCGATATCCTGGAGGATCGCGCCAACGCGGAAGATGTTGTGATAGCTGCCGATCACCCACAGCGCGCCATCGGGCTTCAGAACGCGTCTCGCCTCTGTCAGCCAGGCCTTTGTAAAAGCATCATAAGCGCGAAAGCTGTCAAACTGATCCCAGTGATCGGTCACAGCGTCCACTTCGGAGCCATCAGGCC
>JBCBOW010000098.1:0-6744 GCA_039821045.1 Pseudomonadota bacterium | reverse complement strand
TACCGCGACATCGCCAAGCGAATCGCTTTCGACGCGCACGGTGCCTGTCGCGCCGAAAATCTTTCCATCGTTTTGTTGTGCTTGCGGCTTGTCACTCATCGAGCTGTCCCTTCTCCCGGTCGAACGGTGGGTCCCATAGACATCGTCCCTCGGTCACGTCAAAGCCCTTGGCGGGCCCTACACCGTTCGTCTAGGGCGCAGCTAGAGCCTTTGGGCTAGTACATCAGAGGGGGCTTGACGGACTGTATTAGGATCGCAATACAGCCAGGAGGCCTGAAAGAGATTAGCATAATGCGTGAGATGGGGGCCACGACCATGGCCAATGACACTTCAATCGCTCGAAAAGCGATGATTGACAGCCAGTTACGCACCAGCGGCGTGAATGAGGAATTCGTCCTTGCGCGCATGGCGGCGATTGCCCGTGAGGACTATTTGCCGGCCGATATGGCGCCGCTCGCCTACATTGATCGCAGCGTTGCTTTGCCAGATGGAGGATCGCTGGCCTCTCCGCTGTTTTACGGCAAACTCTTGCTTGAAGCGGCGCCCAAACGCGATGACAGCGTGCTGATCATTGAAGGCGGCACGGCGTATCTTGCTGATCTCATTCGCCCCCTGGTCGCGAGCGTTGCGACGACTTCTGCTGCAGAAGCAGCCAGCGGTGCGGCCGCGGACAACGGCAGTTTTTCATTGGTGCTCATCGATGGCGCAATTGAGCAACTGCCAGAGAGCGTTGCAGAAATGCTCGAAGAGAATGGCCGGATTGCTGGAGGCGTGATGCTTCGCAAAGTTACTCGGCTGGCATCGGGTCGCAAGGTGGCAGGTTCGGTCTCGCTCCTGCCTGTCGAAGATCTTGGCATACCCGTCCTCAGCGCTTTTGCTGCCCCTCAGAAATGGTCGTTTTCATGATACGTCGCGCAACAGCGCTTTATGCGTCGGCCGCTGTGCTTGCTTTGTCAGGTCCGGCGCCGGCTCAGGCTGATACCTTAAGAGAAGCGCTCGCGACAGCCTACAACACCAACCCGACGCTGCAGGGTGCTAGAGCGGACACGCGTGCGACAGATGAGGACGTTCCCATTCAGCGGGCGCCCGGGCTGCCATCGCTCAGTGCAACCGCGACGCATCTTGAGTTTGTCCGTCAGTCAGCCAACCAGTTTACGGCACCGGAGCGTAATCTCGGCGTGAATGGCGCGCTGCAGGTCCCGATTTACAACGGCGGCGGTATCCGAAACGCGACGCGCGCAGCGGAAGAGAGGTCGTCCGCAGGCCGAGCAACGCTGCGCGGCGCTGAAAGCCAACTCTTCAGCAACACCGTTGCCGCCTACATGGACGTTCTTCGCACTGAAGCGCTGGCGAGCCTCGCTGCCAACCAAGTCGAAGTGCTGACAGTCAACCTCGAGGCGACCAGCGATCGATTTGAAATCGGCGATCTCACGCGCACCGATGTCGCTCAATCGCAATCTCGTTTGGCTGTGGCGCGAGGCAATCTGCGCATCGCAGTGTCTAACCTGATCGCTGCGCGCGAAACTTATCTGCGCCTTGTCGGCAAAGCTCCAGAAAACCTTCAAGCGCCGCCGCCTTTGCCGGGCCTTCCGGATACAGTCGGGCTTGCGGTCGTAACTGCGCTTGAAAACAACCCGGATCTGATTGCTGCAAAGGAGCGCGCTGAAGCCGCGGGATTTGATACGAAGGCAGCGGGAGCTGGCCGCTTGCCTACGCTCGGGGCCTTTGCCAACATCGACTACAGCGACTTTTTCGGCACTCTGGGCGGGCCGATCTCTTCTGACTTTGTGCAATCAGAAACCACCGCCAATGTCGGTCTGCAGCTGACGATCCCGATCTTCCAGGGCGGCCTTGTTGCCGCGCGCCAACGCCAGGCGGGGGCGCGTGAAAGCAGCGCGCTGGAAAATGTGATCGCCACAGAGCGCAGCGTCATCGAGCAGGTGCGCGCCGCTTATGCGAGTTGGAAGGCCTCCAACGCTGTGATTGAGACCTCCAAAGTCGGCGTCGAAGCCGCTGAAGTTAGCCTTGAGGGCGTGCGCGCGGAAAACTCGATCGGAAACCGCACAATTCTTGACGTGCTTAACGCTGAGCAGGAACTCGTCCAAGCAAGGTCGGATTTGGTAACCGCTCGGCGCAATGCTTATGTCGCGGGTTTCACCCTTCTGGCCGCCATGGGCCGCGCAGAAGCGCGCGATCTCAACCTTGAGACCGGCGGCCCGCTTTACGATCCGATGGCCAATTACGACCGAGTGAAAGGCAAGGTTTGGGACTGGGATCGCGATCCGAAGGCTGCTCCGAAATCGACGCGAACCGTTGACATTCCAGGGCCTGAGGCGACATTTGGGCCGCTTTTAGAACCTGATGGCTAACTCTGTCCCGATTCGGGACATAGGGGGCGGATCAGGACCTTTCTGAACACGGCACGAGGTAAAATCAGTCATGGCGGAAAATCACGAGGCATCGGTCGAAGAGATCCTCGATTCGATCAAGAAAGTGATCGAGCGTGACAATCGTGAAACGGCGCAGAAAGAGAGGCGCGCACGGGAGCTTGTGCCACAAAGCGATGAGCCTGATCCTGTGGATGATGAGGAAGCTTCAGAAATCCTCGATCTGGGCGAAATGCACCTCACCGATGAGCTGGAACACGATGAGCATAGCGACATTGCAGATGCACCGCTCGTGACCGAGGAAGTACGCGGCGCCATGCAGGAAAACCTCGCCGCGCTAGCAATGCTGGCAGAGCCCGGCGCCAAACCGCAAATCGTGCGCTCAGGAGAAACCTCGCTGGAGGGGCTAACCCGCGAATTGCTGCGACCGATGCTGGCCGAATGGCTCGACAAGAACCTGCCCGGCATGGTTGAAAAAATGGTGCAAGCCGAGATAGCGCGGATCGCGGGCAAGCGCCGATAAGGCTGGCTCAGCGCTGAGCGCGCAATCGATGCTGGAAAGACATCGGCACGGGCGTTACCTGTGCGGTCTATGCCAAATCATCGCAAACTCGCAACCTTGAGCGCCCTTGCTCTGGCCGGTCTTTCAACATTCAATTCGTCGGCGCGGGCGGACACCCATTCCGATACCAGCCCTGCAATCCCTGGCGTCGCATCGCCGCCCATGCAGGCCAAAGACCTGATCACCATGCCGCGTGTTGGCACACCGATCGTCACGCCATTCGGGCGCACTGCGGTCTTCTCTGTAACACGGACCGATCCAGAAACCTATGAACGTGAGGCAGCGCACTACGCGCTTGATCTCGTGCTTCCGGGGGCGAAACCTGTGCCAGTTGAGCTTGGCATGGATGGATTTGGGCTGGCTTTTGGAGCGGATGAACATCTCTATTTCCTAAGCGCTTTCGATCCCGATCCTGATGCGCGATTGCGCGTGAGATTGTGGCGGATCGCATTCCAAGGCGGGGCGGTGCGGGGCGAGGCAAGTCTCGTCGCTGACATGCCCGGCGCGGACATTCAGGCTTTTGAGCTCTCGCCTGATGCGAAGCGCGTTGCGCTCGTAGGCGAGATAGCTCGCGATTGCCCCACATTTGACTGCGAGGACGATGCAGAAAGTCTGGGGAGCGGGAAGCTTTATGATGGAGCTGACGGGTTTTACCGGCATTGGGACCGTTGGCTAAAACCGGGCCACTTCAACCGCGTGTTTGTGTTTGATTTGGAAGACGGTGCGGTGAGCGGCGAAGGTGTTGCGCTGGATGGCGCGGACGCTGCGACAGGCATCACGGGCAACACCCCGACGCTACCATTCGGCGGGAATGAAGATCTTGTTTGGGCACCGGATGGATCGGGAATCTATTTCGTCGCGCGGGAAACGGGGGCGAATGAACCGTTCTCAACCGATCTCGACATCTACTTCTCTGATCTCTCAAGTGGCGCGCCCAAAGCGCTGACGGCGCCAAACGAAGCGCATGACAGCATGCCAGCGCCTTCACCTGATGGCAAAACACTCGCTTACCTGGCCATGCAGCGCCCAGGTTACGAGTCTGATCAGATGGTGGTGTATTTGCGCGATATTGCCACCGGGGCGGTCCGCGCGCTGACAGCTGACACCGATCTCTCCTTCGGCAGCCTCACGTGGAGCGCGGATGGCTCGTACCTGTTGGCGACAGCCACCGACGTTCTCGATACGCCGGTGTTTCAGATTGACCCCCAGTCCGGCGAAGTCACCGAGCTCAATCTTATCGCGGGCAATGAAGCGCATATCGGCAATGTCACCGCTCTGCCCGGGAGGCGCATCCTCTTCACCCGCGATTCCATCGGCGCCCCGGCGGAGCTTTATCTTTCCACTGGGCTCAAAAAAGCGCGCCCGCTTACAGACATGGTCACCTCGTCCATGGGTAAGATGGCCAGCACTGTGACGACACGGTTCAGCTTTGAAGGGGCTGAGGGCGATACGGTATGGGGTCAGATCACGCGGCTCGAAGATCAAGCAGGCCCGATCCCAGCCATCCTCTACATTCACGGCGGCCCGCAAGGTTCATTCCGCGATGGCTGGTCAAGCCGTTGGAACCCCCGTGTCTTGGCGAGCCAAGGCTACGCGGTCATCTCGGTCGATTTTCACGGGTCAGCCGGTTACGGGCAAGAATTCATGGATGCGATCAATCAGGATTGGGGCGGCAAGCCTCTGATTGACCTTCAAAAAGGACTCGAGGCCGCGCTGGCTCTAGATCCACAGATCGACGGCACCCGCGCTTGCGCCATGGGCGCCAGCTATGGCGGCTATATGGTCAACTGGATCGCTGGTAACTGGCCGGATCGCTTCAATTGCCTTGTCCAGCATGATGGGCTCTTCGACATGCGCAGCTTCTATTATTCAACTGAGGAATTGTGGTTTCCGCGCTGGGACTTTGGCGGATCCTATGCGGACAAGCGCGAGGTCTATGAGCGCTGGAACCCGGTGAATCACATCGACAAATGGCAAACGCCCATGCTCGTGATCACGGGCGAAAAGGATTTTCGAGTGCCCTATACGCAAGGCTTGCAGAGCTTCACGGCCTTGCAGGAGCGCGGCATCCCTTCACAACTCCTCGCCTTTCCGGACGAAAACCATTGGGTGCTCGGCGCCGAAAATTCGCTGCAATGGCACAACACCGTGTTTGCATGGCTCGATCGGTGGCTGATCGATGAGCCAGCGAAAGAGGCGAGCGAATGAGCCGCGAAGAAAACCCCAATGCGCTTGAAGCGGCGCGCTATGCGCTTGGGAAGAAGTATGGAGAGCCAACGCGCGGTGATGGCGTGGAACGACACATCTTCCTTTGCGCCATCTCGGAAAAACAGAAGTGCTGTTCGCGCGAAGCGGGCGAAGAAGCCTGGAATTACCTCAAGACGGCCCTCAAGGAGCGCGGTTTAGCAGGCCCAAAGCGGACTGCGGATCACCCGAGAGGCGCTGGTGGAGGCATTCAGCGTACAAAGGCAGATTGCTTGCAGATTTGCGATGCCGGACCGATCGCGGTCGTTTGGCCAGACAACGTCTGGTACCATTCTTGTGGCCCACAAGCGCTCGAACGGATCATTGAGGAGCACCTGATCGCAGGCGTCCCAGTGGAGGAGTTTCGACTTCACGCTGCGCCGATCAAGCTCAACGCTGAGTGATTCGCGCCTAGTCTTCGCGGCGTTTTCCGAACAGTTCGTCTGCGTCAGGCAGGCGATTGTCTACCGCTTCATCATGCCCTGTGCCGTGACTGAGGAAGACAAGCCCCATCAACCCGCCGCCCAGCAACATGGTCAAGCCAACCCCCAGCGCCGCAGCGATAAACAAATGGATCGAGGCGCCGGGGTAAAACGCGAAGAGCAAAGCGAGAACAATCAAGACTGTAGTGCCGGTCACAATCCCCAGTATGCGCATGATGTGTCGAAACCTACCCCACGCATGGGCAGCGTTGTCGGGATCATCGAGGGGCGACTTATTGACCATGGCAATCGCAATGGGCTCGCGAGCCCTCCTTTGCAACCGGCGATCGCCCAACGCACCAAATCTGCAAAAGAGTGGCTAAGATTCGCTTTTGGATCGTAAAACTGGCATTTTGCTTTTGGGAAAAGGGAGAGGCATTATGACAATTGCCACCATCATCGCTGATCGTTCAGCGGAAGATATCATCAGCTGCGATGTCCAGACATCAGTCTCGCGCGCCATCGAAATCCTTGCCGGCAAGCGGATCGGCGCTTTGCCAGTGCTGCGCGATGGCGCGGTCGCCGGCATTCTATCAGAGCGCGATGTAATCTATCATTTGGCGAGCGATGGCGGCGGTTGCCTCGAGCAGCCCGTTGAAACGATCATGACATCGCCCGCCATCACAGTAGAACCATCCACCACAGTGGAGGATGCGCTTGCGTTGATGACTCGGCGTCGGTTTCGGCATTTTCCAGTCGTCGAAAACGGGACCTTGCGCGCCTTCATCTCGATCGGTGATCTCGTCAAAACCAAAATCGATGAGGTCGAGCATGAAGCCGAGGCGATGCGCAGCTATATCCAAACTGCGTGATATATCGGAAGGCGGGGCCTTGAGCTTCTGATGATTGCGCCTTATTTTGTACGCATGTCGGAGGCACTCACTCTTACCCCTGCCGCTGCAAAGCGTGTCGCTTGGATTGCAGACAAGCAGACCAAGCCAGCCATCCTGCGTCTTTCAGTCGAGGGTGGTGGGTGCTCTGGTTTTCAATACAAGTTTGAGATGGCGGAAGGGTCAGAGACCGAGGATCTGGTCAGTGAAACTGATGGGGTTCGCCTTGTGGTTGATCC
>JBCBOW010000097.1:0-6757 GCA_039821045.1 Pseudomonadota bacterium | reverse complement strand
GTTCATCACGCCGCTCCATGTGGCGCTGCTGCGTGCCGCTTGCAAGCGGTGAAGCGCCGCGCTTATAGCCCCTTTCAAGACAGCCAAACCCGTGGGGAAGAATGACAGACACTTACCAAGAGCGGTATTGGACCAGCGCCGATGGCCTCAAGCTCTATTTCCGCGATTACGCGGGGCCGGGTGGTGCCGACACCCCGTCGATCTTGTGCCTCCACGGCCTGACCCGCAACTCACGCGATTTCGCTGATCTGGCGGCGCACTTGTGCCATCGCGCCCGCGTTATCGTCCCCGAAATGCGCGGCCGGGGCAAAAGCGAATACGCCCCAAGTTCAGAGACTTACAATCCCAAGCAATATGTCGAGGATGTCGAACTCCTGCTCAAGGAGGAGGGGATTGAACGGTTCATTTCGATCGGCACGTCGATGGGCGGGCTGATGACGATGCTGCTCGCGGCGGCCAAGCCCGGGCGGCTTGACGCGCTGGTGATGAACGATATCGGACCTGAGGTTAACCCAGCGGGGATTGAGCGCATCAGCGGCTATGTCGGATCAGGGCGCAGCTACCCCACCTGGATGCACGCGGCGCGCGCCCTGTGCGAGACATTGGGTGATGCTTTCCCTGACTGGGATATCGAGAAATGGCTCGAGATGGCGAAGCGCAATATGGTCGTAAGCCAGAACGGGCGGATCACGTTTGACTATGACATGGCGATCGCTGAGCCTTTTCAGCAAGCGGGCAACGCCGTGCCTGAAAAACTCTGGCTCTTTTATGAGGCCTTGCGCGATGTGCCGATGCTGTTGGTGCGCGGCGGTCTCTCGGACCTTTTGTCAGAGGACACGGTGAAGCAGATGGGGGTGCGCAATCCAGCGATGCGCAGCGTCACTGTGCCCGGTGTTGGCCATGCGCCCACGCTTGATGAACCCGAAGTGCGCGAGGCCATTGACGCACTTCTCGACAGTCTCTGAGCGAGCCTGATCATGGCTCAATCGCGCTCGGGAGCGAAGGCGTCTGTGCCGCACATCCTGCATTGTCACTCGACTTTCAGCGTGGGCGGAAAAGAGCGCCGCGCGGTGCAGCTGATGAATGCATTCGGCACCAAGCTGGAGCATACGATCATCTCCGGCATGCCCGAGGAGCTGGGCGCGCGCGCGCTGATCGCGAAACGGGTGAAAGCGCATTTTCCTGAGGATTTTCCCAAGCTCAGCGGGTTTCCCTCACCCGGGCGGCTGGTCGGGATTGCGCAAGCGCTCAAAGGGTTTGATCTGATCTTAACATACAATTGGGGCGCGATGGATGTGGTGATGGCGCACACTGTGTTTGCCAAGACCTTTGGCCTGGCGCCGCTCATCCATCACGAAGACGGCTTTGATGAAGCCGATGGAGCGGGCAAGCATTTGGCGCGCCGCGTTTATCGCCGGATTGCGCTCGAAGGAGCAAACGCGCTGGTGGTGCCGAGCGAAACGCTTGAGCGCACCGCGATGAAGCGCTGGAGCGTTCCGCGCGCCCGCATCAAGCGTATCGCCAACGGGATCGACACCAAGACCTTCAAAGCCAAGCCAAAGCCAGGCGCGCTGCGCGTGGTCAAGCGCGAGGGCGAAAAATGGGTCGGTACGCTTGCGCGGTTGACGCCGATCAAGCAGCTGGATCAGCTTGTGAAAGCCTTTGTCGAGCTGCCGCCGCATTGGCATCTGGTGATCATCGGCGAGGGCGAGACCCGCGATGCGATCCGCGCGGCCGCCGCTGAAAGCGAGCTTGAAGACCGTGTGCATTTGCCCGGTGCGGTGAGCGATCCGGCCGATGTGATTGGCCTCTTCGATATCTTCGCCTTGTCTTCCAAAAGCGAGCAATTCCCGCTTTCCCTCGTCGAGGCGATGGCCGCAGGGCTTCCGATTGCAGCACCGGATGTGGGCGATGTGCGCGCGATCGTCTCCAAGGCAAATGCGCCCTTTATCAGCGTGCCCGGTGATCCCAGCGTGCTCGGGCGCACGCTGCTTGATCTGGCGCAGGATGAGGATTTGCGCCGCGAGCTTGGCGAGGCCAACCGGGCAAAGGCCACAGCCGAGTTTGACGAGACCAAGATGGTCGAGAGCTATCGTGCGCTCTATGTCGGAATGATGCAGCGCGACTTTTAAGCGAGGATAGCGCGGCTTCATTCGCGGTTCACCCGGGGCTTGGCAGCTTTCGCGCAGCGCTTGGGCAGGTGCAATGTGGGCAGGCGCAATGTGGACAGGCGCATTGCCTCGCACGCAGCCTATGCCTAAAGACCCCGGCACATCGCACCAAACACTTCAAGTTAACGCATCAGGAACCGGAAAGATCGTGGCGCTCACTCCGACGAAGAAAGACCCTTCCGACAAGCCTTCAGCCGAGGATGAAGTGATCATCCGCGAGATTGATGAAGCGGTGCGTCAGGATGATACAGCTCAATTCGTCAAAAA
This sequence comes from Pseudomonadota bacterium, assembly GCA_039821045.1. Taxonomy (GTDB): domain Bacteria; phylum Pseudomonadota; class Alphaproteobacteria; order Sphingomonadales; family Sphingomonadaceae; genus Erythrobacter. The sequence continues at coordinate 4,319 of JBCBOW010000097.1, read as the reverse complement.
GTATGGAGTTGTGATCGGCTCGGTGATCGGCGCGGGTCTCCTGGGGCTGGCGGGCTATTTGATCTGGGATGCGCAAACCGAGGCCGCGCTTGAAGCGGAATCGGACGCTTTGGTGAGTGTGCTTGATTATGCGCAGGCCAACGATTTTGCCTCTGTGCAAGAGCGCGTTGTGCCGCTGCTTGATTCCGAGACTTCAGGCGTGCGCACATCGGCGCGCTTCCTCCAGGCGGCCGCCGCGCTTGAGCGCGATGAGCCAACCAAGGCGGTCGAACTGTTTGCTCAGATTGCGGATGATGAAGGCGCTCCGCAAGCGCTGCGAGACCTTGCCCGCATCCGCGAAGTGGCCACCAATTTTGACGAACGCGAACCCGCTGATATCATCACCGCGCTCCAAGACATCGCTGTCCCGGGCAATCCGCTCTTTGGCAGCGCAGCGGAGCTGACAGCGATCGCCCATATCGAAGCGGGCAATCCGGAACAGGCAGGCACGCTGTTTGCTACGATCGCGAAGGATGAGGAACTGCCCGAAAGCCTGCGCTCGCGTTCGCGGCAAATGGCAGGCTTGCTGGGTGTTGATGCGATCGAGGATGTCGAGAAATTACTAGAAGACGAGGGCGTCGCGCCGGTAGAGGGTGATGCCAGCGCAACGGGAGCAGTGGGGGCTGCAACAGGGCCGGAGCAATAAGGCAAATCACAAAGCAGCTCGGCTTTGTCGTGAAATGACACAGGAAGACTTGGACAATACGATGACACACCGTCTGTTTGGCGCGCGCAGCCGCGTCTCTCGCAGCGCTCAGAGCGCAATTCTTGCAGGTGCGCTGGCCGCGGCCTTGACCGGATGCTCTGGCGGCCTGTTCGGCAAGACTGACAAGACCACGCCCACCATCGGCCAGCGCATGCCGATCCTCTCGCGCATCGAAAGCGGGACGGAAGTGGACCCTGCTTTGGCGGGCGTCAGCGTCGTCCTGCCCCCTGCGCGCAACAATCCGGAATGGCCCCAGGTGGGCGGCGCGGCGAGCAAATCATACGGTCATCTTGAATTGGCTGCGAACCCCACCCGGGTGTGGACCAGACGGGTTGCGGGCTCGACCAACCGCCAGCGCCTTGCCGCAGCGCCAGTCGTTGGCCGCGACAAGCTCTTCATTGAAGACACCGAGGGTGTCATCCACGCGTTTGATAAGAACACCGGCGACGAGATCTGGCGCGCTGAAGAAGACGAGATGAGCGATGACATGCGCCCGAGCGCTTTTGGCGGCGGGGTCAGCTATGACAATGGCATCGTTTATGCGACCAACGGCGCTGGCGATGTAAAAGCCAAGAACGCTGACACCGGCGATCTTATCTGGAGAACGCATCCTGCCGGACCGCTTCGTGGTTCGCCCACGATCGCTTTTGGCCAGGTCTATGTGATGACGCAGGACAATCAGGTCATCGCGCTTGATGCGAGCGATGGCAGCCTGCTGTGGGATGAGAGCGGCTCCACCATGCAATCGGGCGTGTTCGGCGTGGCCGCTCCTGCTGCGGGGCAAGGCACGATCGTTGCCGGCTATTCGAGCGGCGAGCTTTCCGCCTATCGCTATGAAAACGGCCGCACCTTGTGGTCTGATGCTTTGGCGCGCACCAACATCTCCACGCAAGTCTCCTCGCTTTCGGACATTGACGCTGATCCGATCATCGATTCAGGCCGCGTCTATGCTCTGGGGCAGGGCGGTCGCATGGCCGCTTACGAGCTTGTCACCGGGCAGCGCATCTGGGAGCTCAATCTGGCGGGCATCTCGACCCCGGCGATTGCGGGCGAGTGGATTTTCACGCTGACCGATGACGGGCGCTTGCTCGCGATTGCGCGTTCGACCGGCCGCGTGCGCTGGATCACGCAGCTTGCGCAGTATCGCAACGAGAAGAAGAAGAAGGACCCGATCTTCTGGACGGGGCCCGTGCTTGCCGGCGGCCACCTGTGGGTCGCGAGCTCGCGCGGTGAAGTCTGGCGGGTCAGCGCGGGCGAGGGGTCAGCCGAGCTTTTCGTTGACCTCAAGACGCCGATTAGCCTCGCGCCCATTGTTGCGGGCGGGTATCTCTATGTGCTCGACGATGGCGGGACGATCCACGCTTACAAGTGAGCCAAATCTGCCCGTTAACACTTGGTCCGGCGCGCTGTTCGCGGCTGGGACAGGGCGCAATGGGTGAGCGGTGATTTAACCCTTTTTCGCTAGGGCCTGCCGGGTCATGAGCGAAGACAGTGTCAAACCGGCGCCTGGCGCACGCGAGCAGAGCCCCGTGCGAGCGCTCACATGCCCCACGAGCGATGTGTCAGCTGGGGTGGGTATTGCCGGGCTTTTGGGCCTTGCGAGCTGGGTGCTGTTTTGCCGTGCCTATCCCCTGATTGCCGAAATTCTGGCGCTGCCGGGCGAGCGCGGGGTGCTTTCCGGGCCCTATGCAGCGCTCACAGCCATCCTCTTTACAGCAGTGCCGATGGCGGTTTGGTCGGTCCTGGTTGATCGGGTGCACCAGCGCGCGTCCACCGGCATCGATTGGAGCCTTGAGCGCTCGGTCGCAGATGTCATGCCGATCTCTACGGTGAAAATCGCCGGTCTGTGGGCAACCTGGGCCCTGCTCGGCGGGCTTTATTGCCTGTGCCGTTGGTATTGGGACGGGCAATATCTCTTCGCAATGGAAGTGCTCGGCTTTGCGATTGTGCCAATGATCATCGCGAGCGTGCCCTACACGATCTGGCTGGACCGCTACTTGGTCGATCCGCGCGATGGCACCTGGCATTTTGGTGCGATGCTGATCGGGCGCGAGGCGTGGGACGCGGAGGCGATCAAGAAACACTGGCGCGCGTGGATCATCAAAGGTTTTTTCAGCGCCTTCATGATCTCGATCCTTCCGGGCGGCTTTGCCTTTATCGTTGAGGCCGAACCTGCTGCGATCCTAGCCAATCCGGTTGAGCTTGGCGTGTTCATGATCACGCTGCTGTTCATGATTGACGTGCAGGTGGGCACGGTCGGCTATCTCTTCACGCTGCGACCGCTTGATGCGCATATCCGCTCGGGCAATCCGTTTCTGGCAGGCTGGGTCGCAGCGCTGCTCTGTTACCCGCCGTTCAATTGGGGCATTCTGGGCAATGGCGGTGTGCTCAATTACGAACAGAACACCGCCAAGTGGGACCACTGGATGGCGGGCAATGAGGCGCTGCTATGGGCCTGGGCGGCTTGGCTCGTTGTCCTGACAGCGGTCTATGCCTGGGCGACCTTCATCTTCGGCATTCGTTTCTCCAACCTCACCTATCGCGGCGTCATCACCAACGGCCCCTATCGCTATACGCGCCACCCGGCCTATCTCTCGAAAAACCTGTATTGGTGGTGCATCTTCATGCCCTTCCTCGTCACCAGCGGATCACCTGTTGATGCGATCCGGAACTGCTTCTTCCTCGCTGTCGTCAACGCGATCTATTATTGGCGCGCGCGTACCGAAGAGGCGCATCTGCTCGCCGAAGACCCGCGCTACCGCGAGTATTATGACTGGATGGAAGAAAACGGCGTGATCACAGCGCCGCTCGCCCGATTAAAACGCCGGATCATGAACCGGGGATCAGGGCGCCGCGCAGCGGGCGTAAACGCAGCCGCTGAGCCTGCCGAATAGCTCTCACATCAAAGGCGCGCCGTCGTCCGCCTGGAATTTGGCGACTTCAGTGATCGTGACGTCAAGCTCGCCGAGCGCCTTTTGAAACGCGGCCATATGCGGCTCCTGAAAGTGCGAGACGAGCGCTGCCTCATCGGCCCACTTTTCGACAATCCGCAAGATCGTGGGATCGAGAATGTCGGTTGAGTAAGCGTATTCGATGCAGCCTTCTTCGGTGCGCGAGGCGGTGATCATCGCTTCGAGCGCGGCGCGGCCCGCTTCCAAAGCGCCTTCGCCCAGTTTGGCGGTGCCCAAGACTATCAGCATTTTCGCATCTCCCGATCAGAACGAATATTTGTAAACGTGGCTCACATCCTCGCCCCAATCGCGCGTGTAGGCATCAAGCAGACGCTGTGCGGGGACTTTGCCGCTGGTGATGATTTCATCGAGCGTTTCGAGATAGCCCGTTTCATTGTCGCCGATCGCGTTAAGCTGAGCGCGCGCGGCTAGGCCCCGATGCGCGATTTCGAGCACTGTGCGGCCCAGATCGCGCAGAGTGCCGCCTCCCGGGACAGGCGCTGCCAGGCCAAGCCTTGGCGCATCATTGCGAAGCTGCTCGCGCTCTTCCATCGACCAGCCCTTAACGAGATCCCACGCGGCATCGAGCGCGCCTTGATCATACAACAGGCCGACCCACAAGG
>JBCBOW010000096.1:0-6771 GCA_039821045.1 Pseudomonadota bacterium | reverse complement strand
AGGGCTATTTTTCGATCGAGGCCCGCGATGGTAGCAGCGGCGGCTGGGGCACCTCAGATAGCCCCTACAAGAAAGTCCGTGTGGTAACGACGATCAATTTCTCGATCGATTGAGGCAATTTGAATCGCCAAATGGCGCTTGAATGCCAGACGCGGTCTTCGGTTCGATCAGTTGCCGTTAACGCCACGCATGGCTATGTGCACGCTCCCATAACCAAAATCGGATGAAAACCGGGCCACGATGCTTTATGCCCTGCGTAATCTCTTGAGCCCCAAGCGAGCTCAGACAGCACAATTGGCGACCGTGCCCGAAGGCCATCGCTATTACGTCATCGGCGACATCCACGGGCGTCTTGATCTGTTCAATCATCTGATTGAGGCGATTGAGGCTGACGATAAAGCATTTCCGGGCCCCGAGAGCCATGTCATCCTGCTGGGCGATCTCGTCGATCGCGGTCCCGAAAGCGCCGGTGTTCTTGCCCGCGCGCGTTCCTGGCAGCGCTCGCGCAGCGTGCGTGTGCTGGCAGGCAACCACGAAGAGATGTTCATGGGGTCATTTGAGCGCCCCGAAGTCCTAAAGCACTTCCTCAAAATTGGTGGGACAGAGACAATTCTGTCCTACGGTTTGTCGCGCAAACAGCTCGCGATCATGGAAGTGGATGAGGTTTTCGAGCTGCTGCCTCAGATCATCCCGCAATCTGATCTCGATTTCATTGCAAGCTTCGAAGAGAAAATCATCGCTGGAGATTATCTCTTTGTTCACGCCGGGATTGATCCGGAGATCCCTATCAGCGAGCAGAAGCGACGCGACATGCTATGGATCCGAGATCGCTTCCTCAAACATGAAGGCCCGCTCGAAAAGGTGGTTGTTCACGGTCACACGATCTTCGATCGCGTGATGGATTGCGGCAATCGGATCGGGATTGACACTGGCGCTTTTCGCACAGGTGTGCTTACGGCGCTCGCATTGGAAGCCGATCAGCGGCGGACCATTCAGGCGATCGCGCAAAATGGCGAGATCGAGGTCTTCCACGGCGATCGCGCGAGTTAGCTGACGGACAGGCCGCGAGCGCGATTGGGGGCGCTCATCTAGGGCCAAGACAATAAGAAGGGCGAGATAAGCCAATGAAGATTGCGATGGTGGGCTCGGGTTATGTCGGGCTCGTATCGGGGGCATGCTTTGCCGATTTCGGCCACGATGTGGTCTGCATCGACAAGGATGAGGGCAAAATCGCTGCGCTCAAGGACGGCGTGATGCCAATCTATGAGCCGGGGTTGGATAGCCTTGTGGCCAGCAATGTCGCCGCAGGCCGCCTCTCTTTCACGACCGAGCTGGCAGAAGGCATCGAAGGCGCGAGCGCGATCTTTATTGCTGTTGGCACGCCGAGCCGCCGCGGCGATGGCCATGCGGACCTCACGTTCGTCCATGCTGTGGCCAAGGAAGTGGGAGAGCACTTGGCCAATGAAGCGGTCGTCGTGACGAAATCGACAGTGCCCGTCGGCACGGGTGACGAGGTCGAGCGGATAATCCGCGATACCGGCACGCAGCATCGCTTCACCGTTGTCTCAAACCCGGAATTCCTGCGCGAGGGCGCGGCGATCGGGGATTTCAAGCGGCCAGATCGGATCGTAATCGGTGCCGAAGACGAATTTGGCCGGGAGATTATGCGCGAGGTCTACCGCCCGCTGTTTCTCAATGAGAGTCCGATCCTCTTCACCGAACGCCGCACCAGCGAGCTGATCAAATACGCCGCCAACGCCTTCCTCGCGACGAAGATCACGTTCATCAACGAGATGGCCGATCTTTGCGAAAGAGTCGGCGCCAACGTGCAGGATGTCGCTCGCGGCATCGGAATGGACAATCGCATCGGCCCGAAATTCCTCCATGCCGGACCAGGCTACGGCGGATCATGCTTTCCCAAGGATACGCTTGCCCTGCTCAAGACTGCCGAAGATTATGACAGCCCCACTAGAATTGTCGAAGCGGTTGTGAAGGTGAACGATAGCCGCAAACGCGCAATGGGGCGCAAAGTGCTCGAAGCGCTCGGCGGCGCGGAAAATGCGCGCGGCAAGAAAGCGGCACTGCTTGGCCTCACTTTCAAGCCCAACACCGACGATATGCGTGACAGCCCCTCAATCGCCATCGCGCAGACGCTTTCAGACGCTGGTGTAAATGTCGCCGCGTTTGATCCGGAAGGCATGGAGCTTGCCCAGCCGCTGATGTCCGAAGTTGAGATGTGCGTTGACCCTTACGCCGCGATCGAGGGGGCAGACGTGGTTGTGATCGTCACCGAGTGGAACGAGTTTCGTGCACTTGATCTGACACGGGTAAAGGAGCTTGCCAAAGCTCCGGTGCTCGTCGACCTACGCAACATCTATACGCCCGAAGATGTCCGCGCGGCGGGCTTTGAATATCTGAGTGTCGGTCGAGTTTAGCTAGGTCTGCCAGCCTTCGCGTTGTAACCTCTCAGCTGTCGGTCGCGAAACGGGACGTGACAGGCACTTAGGGAGGAAATTCGATGACCGCCATTCTTGACGGGCTAACCACTGCGTTCATCTTCGTTATCGGGCTCGGCGCGCTTTCGCTCGTCGTGCTGTTTTTCATTGATCGTTATCAGACGGCCGACACAGTGCGCCGGAATTATCCGGTCATTGGCCGGATGCGCTACATCCTGAGCGATCTAGGCGAATTCTTCCGGCAATATTTCTTCGCCATGGACCGCGAGGAAATGCCCTTCAACCGCGCCCAGCGCGAATGGGTTAACGAGGCGTCGAAGGGCGAATCGACCAACGTCGCCTTTGGCTCAACCCGCAATCTCGAACCCGTCGGCACGCCAATCTTTGTCAATTGCCCCTGGCCGCTGCTTGATCAGGACACTGTGCCTTCTCGCCCCATGCGTGTTGGCGAGGGTGCGGCACGCATTCCCTATGACGCGCCCTCCTTCTTCAACATCTCGGGCATGAGCTATGGCGCGCTCTCGAAGCCGGCCGTGCTCGCCTTGTCGAACGGTGCAGCGAAAGCGGGATGCTGGATGAACACGGGCGAAGGCGCGCTCTCCCCGTTTCACCTCGATGGCGGATGCGATATCGTCTTTCAGATCGGCACAGCGAAATATGGCGTGCGCGATGAGGCTGGCAATCTCTCGGATGACAAGCTGCGCGAAGTCGCAGCGCACGAACAGGTGCGGATGTTCGAGATCAAGCTCAGTCAGGGCGCAAAGCCCGGCAAGGGCGGGATCCTGCCCGCTGAGAAGGTCAATGCAGAGATCGCTGCGATCCGCGGGATTCCAGAAGGCGTTGCATCGATCTCGCCCAACCGGCACCCAGACATCAGCAATATCAGCGAGCTGCTCGATATGATCGCGCACATCCGCGAGGTCACCGGCAAGCCTGTGGGCTTCAAGACGGTCGTGGGGGCGTATGGATGGCTCGAAAATCTCTTCGATGAAGTGCACAAGCGCGGCATCGAGAGCGCGCCGGACTTCATTACGGTGGATAGCGGAGACGGAGGGACGGGCGCTGCGCCTTTGCCGCTCATTGACAATGTCGGTCTGACGCTGCGCGAGAGCTTGCCGATGATGGTCGATCTGCGCGATCGCGCTGGCCTCAAAGACCGTATCCGCATCATTGCGAGCGGCAAGCTGGTCACGCCAAGCGAGGTGGCATGGGCTTTGTGTGCAGGCGCGGATTTCACAATTTCGGCGCGCGGCTTCATGTTTGCGCTGGGCTGTATCCAGGCGATGAAGTGCAACAAGAACACCTGCCCGACCGGGATCACAACGCACGATCCGGCGCTGCAACGCGGCCTCGATCCGGCGAATAAAGCGGTGCGGGTCGAGAATTTCGTCAACCAGATGCGCAAGGAAGTCGGCGTGATTGCGCACAGCGTCGGCGTGCCCGGTCCGCGCCGGATGAAGCGCTATCACGTGCGGCTTGTGTGCCCCGATGGCCGCTCGCGCGCGCTCAATGAGCTGTATCCGCCGGTCGAGGCACCTGCTCTCGAAGCCGCTGAGTAGCGTTTAACAAACGGTTGTAAAAAGGAGCTGCGAGAGCGATCGCCCGCCTACAGGTTCCCCACAATCGCGGACCGGCCTGTGTGGGAATAGCGCCGAAGCATTCGGCCCTACGGGCAAACAGAAGAGAAGCGCATCAGGGAGCGTCATAAGCCGGGTTCTGTCGCCGCGCACGGTATCGGCCAAAGCCGACCTGCCACGCGGTGGCAGCCATTCATCTGGTCGGTCTGTTGCCAAACCGCTCTAGCAGCCAACCCGGGTCTCCTCAGGGCGAAGCGCCCCTGCCGATCAAGTCGGCGCGAGACCCCTATTTGGCCTTGCTCCGGGTGGGGTTTGCCATGCGGGTCTTGTTGCCAAGGCCCCGGTGCGCTCTTGCCGCACCCTTTCACCCTTGCCTGTGAGCTTTAGGCTCCATCGGCGGTATACTCTCTGTGGCACTTTCCCTAAGCGCTGCCACACAGGACAACACCCGGCGGGCGTTACCCGCCACCCTTGCTTCGTGGAGCCCGGACTTTCCTCGCATTGGCGGTGCCAACACGCGGCTGCCTCAGCCCCCTGATGCGCTCATTCTGTTATAGCAAAGCGAAGCTTTAGGGAAGCTTAGCGCGTGCGGCCTTGGTCGCGATCGAGCAGCAGCTGAAACAAGATCGCCCCCAATTGCGCATCGGGAAGCCCGGTGATCTTGTCGGGACGCCAGCGCCGCTCAAACGCTTCGACGGCCTTGCGCCCTTCAGTGATGTCATAGCCATAGCGCTCCAGCGCCAGGTAAAACGCACCTTCATTATGGAAGGGATCACCCAGATCGAGCTTCTCGGGCTTGGGTAGGCAAAGGCCATACTCGGCTAACCGATCCCAGGGGAAAAGCTCACCCGGATCAAGCTTACGCATTGGGGCCACGTCAGAATGGCCCACCACATTCGCGCGCGGGATATCGTAAGCTTTCACGATCCGAGCAAGCAGCGGGATCAGCGCATCGATCTGCTCTTTGGCGAATTCACGGTAGCCAAGACCATGGCCCGGATGATCGAGTTCGATACCAATCGCCGCAGAGTTCACATCCTTGACCCCGCGCCAAAAGGAGCGGCCAGAGTGCCAGGCGCGCTTTTCTTCATCGACCAACCGCGTGACCACTCCGGCTTCTGAGATGAGATAATGTGCGGAAACTTCAGCGCTGGGATTGATCAGCTTGCCGAGCGCGGTCTCCATCGGCTTCATCTCGGTGTAGTGGATAACAACCATGCTGATCGGCAGCTCGCGATCACCGAAATTGGGCGATGGAATATAGGCATGGACCAGTTCATCGCCCTTTAGCGTGGGATCGCCATTGCCCCAGTCCTGATCCTCTTCGCGAGCGCTCACCCGATCATGCCTTCCGGTTGCGGCAAGACAGCGCCGAGCACCAGCGCTTCATCGCTCAGAGCATATTGCAACCCGCCGCCAAGTTCCTCTGCAAGCAGCGCAATCATGTGCGCCGGCGCGGTCCGGCTGGTGATCTCATGCGGCGCGATTTCGCTCTGAAGCGCCTGACCAATGGTCTCGTCAAAAGCGATCCGGGGGCCAGTGGCGCGGGCAACCATCTCAAAATTGCCGTCGCGAAGTTCTGCTCCGATATCCAGGGTGCCGCCGCGCACCAGCGCATCGAGCGCAATCTGAGAAAGATTAAGGAGCACTTTAACAGCCGGCTTAGGCAGGCTGGGCTGATGGATCGCCCAATTCAGCCGCACACCCTTGGCATCAAGCGCCAGCGCGCTCACCACTTCCTGAGCCTCTTCAACCGGGACAGCATCGCCAAAGCCGCCCGCAGCGCCAAAGGCGAGCCGGAAGAATTTGAGCTTATCAGTGCTGATCCGCGCGGATTGTTCGAGCAGATCAAGGCAATTGGCCCGCATTTCGGGATCCTGCTCATCGGCGAGCAGCTCCAATCCGTTCGAAATGGCGCCTACAGGCGAGAGCATGTCATGGCACAGCCGCGAACACAAAAGCGCGGCAAGATCGGTTTGCGAAGTCATAAGGACGGTCTCTAGCTATCAATGATTTCGATGGGAAGCGGGTCAAAGCCGCCAGAGCCATCGCGCCAGAGTGTTACCTCTTCCTTGCCGACGATAGCCCATATTTTGCAGTCGCCGGCTGCCATCGCTTGATCCGTGGTCGAAGGACGCGCTTCGCCATGGGGGTGAGAATGGTAGTAGCCGACAAGTTCGAGCCCGCCTGCACGCTCCGATCGGTAGGCGTCAATGAGCGCTTGCGGATCGATCTCGAAATGCGTCTGCGGGGTCTCATGCACGTTTTGCGTCGCGACCGCTTGCATGATCTTTCGACCACGGCCCAGCAAAAGCCCGCATGCCTCCAACGGGAAAGCCTCCTGCGCATGGTGGATGATCGCAGCAAGCGCTTGGCTTGCCACACGCAAACCCATCGCGCATGGCGTGGCATTCATGTCATCAGGCTCGATCATCAATGGTATCATTACGTCTCCGGCCCGGCTCGACAAGGCGCTGGCGGACGCAACCGAGCTTAGTCGTGCGCGCGTGCAAGCCCTGATTAGCGATGGGGCGGTCAAGATTGATGGTGCGCTCGCCGACAGCCCGTCTGCGAAAGTGCAGGCAGGCGCTCCATTTCAGATCATCTTACCCCCTGCACTCGAACTCGAGGCACAACCACAAGACATTCCGCTCGAGATTGCGTTCGAAGACGAGCATCTGGTGATCGTCAATAAGCCCGCGGGCATGGTGGTCCATCCGGCCGCGGGCAATCGCGAT
>JBCBOW010000095.1:0-6794 GCA_039821045.1 Pseudomonadota bacterium | reverse complement strand
CTTGGGCTCCAATATGTCTCCATTGCAATTGATCATTCCGGGTTCTCGCATGAGCAAGTCGATGCGATGATTGCCGCCATGGAAGCGACCGAGGGTGGGGTGCTCGCTTATTGCCGTTCAGGGACGCGTTCGACCCTTCTTTGGGCGCTCGCGCGGGCAAAATCCGGCGATGCGCCCGATGATATCGCCTCAGCCGCGATGGCAGCGGGATACGATGTGAGCCCAATTCGCGGATTGATGGATAATCTGAGGGCGGGATAATCACCGCCCTAAATGGCGTAACGCGCATGGAAATCGATCCCCTTCTCCTTCAATTTGCCGGTTCACTGATCATCATCTTGCTGCTGGCCGCCTTAGCGCGCTTTTTGAAGCTCGGTGGCACTCCTGCTTTGGCTAATGAGGAGGAAGCTGCGCGGGCCGCAAGCGAAGTTGAAGACGGGTTTGAGGCTCAGCGCATCTCGATCGATCGCAAAGGCGCAGCCGCGCTTGTGCGTGATGCGAACGGGCGCATCATGGTGATCAAACGCCACGGCAATCGGTTTGCCGGGAGAGTCCTGACTGATGCTGCGAGAGCGCGCGAGGAAGTGGATGCGTTGATCGTTGATCCGAGCGAGACGCGATTTGGCGCAGTGCGTCTCTCCTTGACCGATGCTTCGTATTGGGCAGACGCGATCAATCGGCTATAGAACAGGTTGCGATGCCTGATTTCTCACCCACCCAATACGCTATACCGCTGTTTGTGGCCGCCATTTTGATCGAGATGGCGTGGGCGCGGCGGCGCTCGCCTGAAGCCTATGAGCCCCAAGACACGCTTACGAGCCTAGCGATGGGCCTGGGTTCGACGATCGCGGGTGCGCTGTTCGGCGGTCTTTCGGTCGCTCTTGCTTTCGCGATCTATGAGCTGCGTCTGGTCGATTTTGGAGACCAATGGTGGGCGGTCTGGTGGGCCTGGCCGCTCGCCTTCGTTCTCGATGATCTCAAGTATTATTGGGTGCACCGCGCTGGTCATCGCATCCGCTGGATGTGGGCCGCGCATGTAAACCACCACTCAAGCCAGCACTACAACCTCTCGACCGCGCTGCGGCAGACCTGGACGGGCAGTTTCACTTTCGGAATTTTGTTCGCGCTGCCGCTGGTGTTGCTCGGTTTTCACCCGATTATGCTAGGAATCGTGGGCGGCTTTAATCTCATCTATCAGTTCTGGATCCACACCGAAGCGATCGACAAGATGCCGCGCTGGTTCGAAGCTGTGATGAACACGCCCAGCCATCACCGCGTTCACCACGCGACGAACCCGCGCTACCTGGACAAGAATTACGCCGGCGTTTTCATTGTCTGGGACAAGATGTTCGGCACATTCACGCCTGAGCGTGATGACGAACGCATTCGCTATGGGTTGGTCAGGCAGCTGGGCAGCTTCAATCTCTTATGGTCGGTGTTTCACGAATGGGTAGGGATCATGACTGACCTGTGGCGGGCGCCTTGGCGACACAAGCTGTCCTATCTTCTGCGTGAGCCGGGTTGGAGCCACGACGGCAGCCGCGAGACCTCAGGCATGATTCGCGCGCGGTGGCAGGCCCGTCAGCGCCCAATCGCCCCTGCGCAGGCTGACGAGCCTGTCGCTCGAAACCCGATTGCGAGTCCGAAAGAAGCTGCTTAGTCTCCCTCCCCAAAGGAGAGAGATATGGAAAGCTTTGACTACATTGTCATTGGCGGTGGAAGCGCCGGAAGCGCTGTTGCGGGCCGACTTGGCGTCGACGGAACACGGCGGGTTTGTCTGCTTGAAGCGGGCGGGCGCAACAACAATATCCTGATTAAGACGCCGGGCTTCATGCCCTTCATTCGCAATGCGTCGAACTACAAGTATGAAACTGTCCCGCAAAAAGGCCTCAACGGTCGGATCGGCTACCAGCCGCGCGGCAAAGGCCTAGGCGGCTCCTCTGCGATCAACGCGATGATCTACATTCGTGGCCACCGCTGGGATTACGACAACTGGGCTGAGCAGGGCTGCGCGGGCTGGGGCTATGACGATGTGCTTCCTTACTTCAAGAAGTGCGAATCCAACGAGCGCGGCGCTGACGATTTTCACGGCGATGGAGGCCCGCTTTTCGTCTCCAATCAGAAATCGCCCAATCCTGTGAGCCATGCATTTGTGGCAGCGGCCAGCGAGCTGCAGCTGCGCACGAATGAAGACTTCAACGGCGAGCGTCAGGAAGGGTTTGGCCTCTATCAGGTGACGCAGCGCAATGGTGAACGCTGGTCGGCGGCGCGCGCTTATGTCGAGCCAATCCGCGAACAGGGCAATGTCTCGATCCGTACGAACACTTTGGTTGAAAAACTGGTGATCGAGAACGGGCGAGTGACAGGAGTGCGCGTGCGGCGCGGCAAGAAACCGGGAAGCGGGAGCGAAATGCTCTACGCAAAGCGCGGCGTGATCCTTTCAGCGGGCGCCTTTAACAGCCCACAGATCATGATGCTTTCCGGGATTGGTCCGGCTGGGCATCTCAAGGAGCACGGTATCGATGTCGTAATCGATAAGCCTGCGGTTGGCTCAAACCTGCAGGACCACATTGATTATGTCTCCGCCTGGGAGACGGCAAGCGACGTTCCGATCGGGCAAACGCTCAAAGGCACGCTCAAAATGGCTGGTGCCATGATTGAGCATCGTCGCAAGCGCACCGGTCCAATGGCGACGCCATATGCCGAGAGTGGCGGCTTCTGGACGGTCATGCCGGATTCGCCAGCGCCTGATATTCAATGGCACTTCGTGCCCGCTGTGCTTGAAGATCATGGCCGCGAGACGGTGCGCGAACATGGCTTCTCGCTCCACGCCTGCGTTCTGCGCCCTGAAAGCCGCGGCACGGTGCGGCTGGGATCGCGCGATGCGGGCGCGGCGCCTGTGATTGATCCCAATTTCCTCGATCATGAGCGCGATATCGAGACATTGCGCGCAGGCGTGCGTTTGTCCCATCGGATCGCAGAAGCACCGCCTTTGCAAGCCTATGGCCCAACCGATCGCAATCCGGTGAACATTGACGACGACGCTGCGCTCGACAACCTTCTGAGAAGCCGCGCAGACACGGTCTATCACCCCGTTGGCACATGCCGCATGGGCGCCGATGCAGACAGCGTGGTCGATCCGCAGCTCAAAGTCCGCGGTGTTGAAGGGCTATGGATCGCAGATGCGAGCATCATGCCCAAGATCGTGAGCGGAAACACCAACGCGCCCAGCATCATGATCGGCGAACGCTGCGCGGAATTCGTCAAAGCGAGCGAGCGTCAGATGGCTGCGGCGTAGAAGAAAGAAAGGGGAGAGCCCTTCTGCTAGAGGCTCTCCCCTATTTGGCGCGTCAATTGTAAGCGCGCTCTCCATGTTCGGCGATATCGAGGCCGTTGAATTCCTCTTCTTCCGACACTCTGAGGCCCATTGCGGCTTTGACGATAAAGCCCGCGATAAGCGTGCCAACGCCAGCCCAAACGAGCGTCACCAACACGCTGAAGATCTGCACCCAAAGCTGCGCTCCGAGGCTCACCGAACCATCACCGGGGCCACCGAGGAATGGCTGATAGACCAAAGCCGTGCCGATCGCGCCGACTATGCCGCCCACGCCGTGAATGCCGAACGCATCGAGCGCGTCGTCATAGCCAAGCTTGAGCTTCACGGTCGCGACGAAGAAATAGCATACCGCTGACGAGAGAATGCCGAGCAGGATAGCCCCAAACGGGCCGCTGTTGCCCGCCGCCGGTGTCACCGCAACCAGCCCTGCGATCACGCCTGAACAAAAGCCGAGTGCTGAGGCTTTATGGCCGCGCATCGATTCAATCACCATCCAGGCAAGCGCTCCTGCTGCCGTGGCAACGAAAGTGTTGATCATGGCAAGACCCGCCGAGCCGTCAGCCTCAAGCGCTGAGCCCGCGTTAAAGCCAAACCATCCGACCCATAGCAAACCCGTGCCGACCATAGTCAGCGTCATCGAGTGCGGGGGCATCGGCTCTTTGGGATAGCCGCGCCGCACGCCCACGAGGTAAGCAAGGACGAGCCCGGAAATCCCGGCATTGATGTGCACCACGGTACCACCAGCGAAATCGAGCGCGCCGTCTTCGAACAGCAAGCCGCCCTCTGCCCAAACCATGTGGGCGATCGGGAAATAGACGATGGTCAGCCAAATCGGCACGAACAGCATCACCGCTGAAAACTTCATCCGTTCCGCGGTCGCCCCCAGAATAAGCGCGGAAGTGATCGCCGCGAAGGTCATCTGGAAGCTGATGAAGACATATTTGCTAATCACTTCGTCAGTGAAGGTGGCCGCGACGCTGGAGGCGTCCGTCCCGCTGAGGAAATAGCTCCCCCCGCTCACAAACAGGCCAAGCGTGCCCTCATAGCTGGTATCGCCAAAGGCCAGGCTGTAACCCCACATAACCCAGATGATCATTGCGAGCGAAGCCGTCGCGCCGATCTGCGTCATGGTGGAAAGCATGTTCTTCGAGCGCGTCAGCCCGCCATAGAAAAGCGCGAGGCCGGGCAGGATCATCAGCATGACCAGCACGGTTGCCGTCATCATCCAGGCGTTGTTGCCTGGATTGGGTACAGGCGCGGGCGCAGCAGCGAGTGCGGGTGAGGCGGCAAGCATAGCCGCGCTGGCGAGTGTGACTTTGGCGAACCCGTTCATGATCGTGCCCTCCCTCACAGCGCCGTCTCGCCCGATTCGCCGGTGCGAATGCGGGTTGCGGAAGCCAGATCGAGGACGAAGATCTTGCCATCGCCGATCGCTTCGGTGTTCGCGGTCTGCTGGATTGTCTCGACCACTTGCGGCGCAACATCATCGCTCGCGGCAATCTCTAGTTTCACTTTGGGGAGCATATTGGTCGAGTATTCCGCGCCGCGATAAATCTCGGTCTGCCCCTTTTGGCGGCCAAAGCCCTTCACTTCCGAAACAGTCATTCCAGCAATGCCAATGCCGGCGAGAGCTTCACGCACCTCGTCGAGCTTGAATGGTTTGATTATCGCGATGATGTATTTCACGTCTCTGCGCGCCCCTTATGCCTCTTGCGTGCCTTTACCGATTGGTACGGTCTGTTTGGGGTCAATGCAAAGGCTGTGCCACGAAACCGTAACAACGCCTTCCGCAAGGGCATCAAAGGGATAGTCGAGCATAGGCGTCTTGGCAGCGCGATTACGTGCCCGACATTTAGCCAGATGTTCATATTTTAAGCAGGTGCGCGCGCACTACTCGCCTGCAATGTAGCGATCCGTCGCGCGGGTGGGCAGCCCGTCAATGCTGGTGCCGTTCGCTTCGGCATAAGCCATCCAATCGGCAGGATCGGCCTGGCGGTGCGCTTTTTTTAGCGTCTCCCGTTCGCTCTCAAGGCTCATAAACGGCACGCCCCAGCCGCACGAGGTTTGCACGCTCTCAACCGCGATATCGAAGATCTGCCGCGTGCCAGGCAGCAGAGTGAAGCGCGAGACCAGATCATCCCATGCGGCATCCTGAGGCAGCACGGCTTTACCCCGCCCATAGATGCGCAGTATCAGCGCGGGGCGATCAAAGTTGCAGAACATGATCGTAATGCGGCCATCAGCGGCCAAATGCGCATGGGTTTCATTCCCTGATCCGCCAAGATCGAGATAAGCGACGCGTCCTGGCTCAATCACGCGGAAGGAATCATAGCCCTTGGGGCTCAGATTAATCCGCGCATCCGCAGCAGCCGTGGCGACGAAAAAGACCGGTTGCTTCTCGATCATCGCGACATGCTTGTCGTTCAGCGCATCAAAGAAATCTGACATTGCCCTTACCTTCCCTCAGCTAGAGAAACTCTCGCAAGACCTGCATGAACCGATCAAATTGATCGTGGTGAAGCCAATGGCCTGCCTTTTCAAATTCGATTACCTGTGCTGCCTTAAAATGCTTGATGCGGCCGTCTTTCTCGGGGTTTGAGGCCCAGCTGTCTGCGCCATACAGCAGCAATGTCGGGCAGGTGATCGCGGCCCATGTCGCCTCTAGAAATTCGTCCGCAACCTCCTCAACGCCCCAGACATTGAGATGCGGATCGAACTTCCAGCTGTAAGTCCCATCCTCGTTGCGATTGACCCCGTGGATCGTAAGGTGGCGCGCCTGATCCTCGGTCAGATAGGAGTTTTCCTCGATCATCCGAGCATAAGCCGCCTCGATGCTCTCATATTTGCGCGGAGTGCGGCCGGCGGCTTTGCGCTTTTTTTCGATCCATTCGCGCATGCGCTCAGGATAGGGAGTGGCGCGTTGTTTGGCGCGCCATTCAGGGCTTGGCCCGAGCCCTTCAATGGCAACCAGCTTCGTCACCATCTCCGGGAACATTCCGGCATAGCGCAGCGCGACATTGCCTCCCATCGAATGCGCGACGATCCGCACCGGGCCGCAGCCCAATTGGTGGATGAACTGCGCCAGATCGTAGACCATATCGCCAGCCGAGTAATTGCCGTCAGAGACCCAATCGCTGTCCCCATGCCCGCGGTGGTCCATCGCAAAAACGCGGTAATCCTCGCTCAACGCCTGCGCAGTCCAATCCCAGCTGCGCGCATGATCGCGCCCGCCGTGGACGAGCACTATCGGAGGCTTCTCGTTGATATCCGCGCCCTTGGCCCAATCGAGATAATTGAGCCGTAAGCGCTGCGAAATGAAGGTCTGCGAAGTGGGTCCGGGATGGCGATCTCGTGTTCATGGCCAAGAGCCCGTGGGATGTGAACTATCAGGTCGAAAAGAACCCCGAGCTGACCTTTTCGGCGACCAAGGAGCGGTAGGGTTGCAGCCTGCGCAAGT
>JBCBOW010000094.1:0-6860 GCA_039821045.1 Pseudomonadota bacterium | reverse complement strand
CCCGGCCTGTATCGCGTGCATGGGCAATCGCAGCGCGCATCTCGGCGAGCGAGAGCGCGGTGATCTGTGCGTGACGTTGCCCGCCCTTGGGTGCGCCGATGGTGCCCACGGGCACTTCGATCACGCCTTGATGGCGCACCGGATCGCGATCCTGCGGGCCAAGGCTGATGCGGCTCGCGGCTTGGCCCAGCGCGGGGCAATGGCTTGAATCGTAGGCGAGGCCGAGCTCAGCAAGCGCAGCCAGGCTGGTGTCATCCGCACCATAATTGCCTGCGCGAAAGGCGATGGGCGCGGGCGCGCCAGCGGCGATCAGCGTGCGGCGGGCGTAATCGAGGATCGCGAGCTGGTCCTGCGCGTCGAACTCGAACAGGTTGCGGCCCGTGCGCTTGGAAGAGAGCGGGTTTGCCGCGCCCGCCAGCGCCAGCCACTCGGTGTGACAGTGAAGCTGCACGTCTTGCCCGGCATCGAGGATCGGCCCGATGATATCCTCAATCGCCGCCACTCCCCACACGAGCGCGGGCATTGGATCGACAAAGAACACCGCGCGCAGATCATGCTCGGCAAACCGCGCCAGAGCATACGGCACACCCAGGGCGCCATCGGTGGTCTCGCACGCGAACGAACGCGCGAAGTTGTCCGCCCGGTCAGCCGCGCTGGGGGAGCTTGCAAACCCCGAGGAATACTCGGTGTCGATCGTGATGTAGACGCACGTCATCGTGATCCTGCCATAGCGCGCGCAGGGTTAAAGCGCGCTTAGCCACGAAGCGCCTGTTCAGCTCCGGGACGGTTCAGTGCGTTCAGATGCCGCCGGGCGTAAAGTCATAGCCATGGGTGCCGAGCCCGTCGGTCAGGCTGTCAACGCAGCTTGCCAGGTCTTCCTCGCTGGTCGAGCGGATGACGAAATTGGCGCCCACGCGGCCCTCTCGGAAGAACGGGTAAGAGCCGATCTGGCAATTGTCATGCGCTTGCTCGACCTCGCGCAGCAGCTGAGCCACCTCGCTTTCGGCGACCCAGCAGCCGATGGTCTCGGTCAAAAGCGGCGCGCCGCCTTCAAGCTTGCCGGTGAGCGCATCGAGCATTCCGGCGGTGATATGCGGGACGCCTGCCATAAGGATGACATTGCCGCGGCGGATGCCGGGCGCGCCGGACATGCGATTGGGGATGAGCTCGGAGCCTTCAGGCACGCGCGCCATGCGCAGCCGCCCTTCGTTAAGCCCACCCTTGTCGGCATAATAGCGCTCAAGCAATGCCCGCGCGTCTTCATGAATGATCACAGGCACGCCGAGCGCCTTGGAGACCGCATCGACCGTGATGTCATCATGCGTGGGGCCGATGCCCCCGGTGGTGAAGAGATAGTCATTGGCCGCGCGCAAAGCGTTCACCGCTTCGACGATGCGCTCCTCGATATCGGGCACAATCCGGACTTCGGCCAAGCGGATGCCCTGCACCTGAAGCCAGCTTGCGACTTGCGCGATGTTCTTGTCGTGTGTGCGGCCGGAGAGGATCTCATCGCCGATAATGATGAGGCCAGCGGTCCAGATCTTGTCGGGGGAATTCATAGCGCGCGGCTTAAGCCAAGCGGCTCATGAATTCCACCGTGATAAAGCGCAAATCACTCGGCGGCTTCAAGCTGTTCCTCAACGCCATCAGCAAGCGCGGCTGGCTGCGCTTTGCGCAAGCTCATAAGGCCGTCTTCAACCGGGTCGCTCTTCATGATCCGCCGATCCTCGACATAGTCCTGATTGAGCCGCCATGGATAAGAGACCGCGCTCTTGGGCATGATCGATCGGGCCCGCTGGATATAGCCGCTCGAGAAATCGAAGATGTCATCTTCCTCGATGCTCGCTTCGGTCTCCGCCGTCATGACCGGCTCAGCAATATCAGCGCCGGCTTTGCGCATCACGTTGAGCAGGCGGCAGATGTAGTCCGAGTTCACGTCAGCGCGCAGCGTCCAACTGGCGTTGAGATAGCCGAACACCACCGCAAGATTGGGCAGGTTCGAGAACATGCATCCCTTGTAATAGTAGCGCTGCGTGAAATCGACGGGCTCTCCGTTTTGGCTGATCGCGATCTTGCCTGCGAGCGCCATTTTGAGCCCGGTCGCGGTCACGATGATATCCGCTTCGAGAAACTCGCCAGACTTGAGGCGAATTCCGCCCGCTTCAAACGCTTCGATATGGCCGGTGACAACGCTGGCCTTGCCCGCTTTCATGGCTTCGAACAGATCATCGTCGGGCACCAGGCACAGGCGCTGGTCCCAGGGATTGTAAGGCGGCGTAAAGGCGGCCTTGTCGTACTCCTTGCCGAGCGCTTTCTCGATGCCTTTGTAAAGCGCCTTCTTGACCTTCTCAGGCTTCTCGCGCGCTGTCTTGAAGGCGATATCCTGCATCTTGATGTTCTTGAAGCGCGTGATCTTGTAAGCGAGGCTTTCGGGCAGGATCTTGCGCAGGAAGTTTGCGATGCCGTCTTTGGCAGGGCGCGCAAACATCCAAGTCGGCGTGCGCTGAAGCATCGTGACGTGTTCAGCCTTGTCGGCCATCGAAGGCACGATCGTAACGGCGGTTGCGCCCGAGCCGATGACCACGATCTTCTTGCCGGTGTAGTCCAGCTCCTCCGGCCAGAATTGCGGATGCAGCACCTGGCCCTCAAACGCGCCGAGCTGGAATCCGGCGTCGTAGGGCTCGTCATAATCGTAATAGCCAGAGCCCAGATAAAGGAAGTTGGCCGTCAGATGCGTGCGCGATCCGTCTGCGAGTTCCATCTCGACATGCCAGCGCGCTTCGTCTTCGCGAAAATCGGCCGAGATTACCTTATGGCCAAATCGGATGTGCTGGCGGATATCGCGCTCATCAACGATGGTGTTGAGATAATCGAGAATCGCCGGCGCGTCCGCGATGCTCTTCTCATGGCGCCACGGTTCAAAAGCAAACCCCAGCGTGTGCATGTCGCTGTCAGAGCGAACGCCGGGATATCGAAACAGGTCCCACGTCCCACCAAGATTGTCCCGCCGTTCGACAAGGGCAAAGGTGTGGTTCGGGGCCTTCATCTTCATATGCGCGGCCATGCCGATCCCTGAGATACCGGCACCAACAATCAACACATCGAAGTCAACGGGTGTGGCTAGCATTTATGGGCCTCTCTCTCTTCTCCCAATCTGCATAGAACCACAGCGCGCGGCCAAAAGCGAGTCTTGATGGCAAAATGCAACTGAAGTTGGCGTTCATCGAAAGCAAGCGACGAGACGGGGTGACGGCGCGGATCGGAGACGGTACGCGCTGATCCCATATGCAGACTGCCTTGAAACTAGCCCGCTACGCTTTCCCTCTCATGGTCGCCGATCCAGCCTTCGCTCAAGCAGCCGAGGACGCAGCCGCTGATGCCGAAAGTGAGATTGTCGTCACGGGAGAGGGCCTGGAACAAGCGCTATCGGTGGGCGTGTATTCCGTGACCGAGCTCGACCGTGATACGATCATCTCGAGCGGTTCAGGACGGATTGAGGATGTGCTCGAGAACGTCGCCGGGTTTCAGCAGTTTCGCCGCTCGGATAGTCGCTCGTCCAACCCCACGGCGCAAGGCGTCACGTTGCGCTCGCTCGGCGGAAACGCAACGAGCCGTGCGCTTGTCTTGCTGGATGGCGTGCCGGTGGCTGATCCGTTCTTTGGCTATGTGCCCTTCAACGCGCTTTCGCCTGACACTCTGGCGCGGGTCCGGGTGACACGCGGCGGCGGGGCGGGGTCATTTGGCTCGGGCGCGCTGACCGGCACAATCGAACTGGAAAGCGCTGACGCGAGCACTTTGGGGCCGGTCTCTGCCAGTGCGCTTGTCAATGATCGCGGTGAAACCGAAGCCAGCGGCGCGCTCGCGCAAGAGATCGGTCAGGGCTTCGCGGTGCTAAGCGGTCGCTGGGATCGCGGGCAGGGCTTCTTCACAGCGCCCGAGGATCAACGCGTGCCAGCGAGCGTGCGCGCCGCGTTTGACAGCTGGCAGGTGGGCTTGCGCGCGGTCGCACCAATTGGTGAGACGAGCGAGCTGCAGGTGCGCGGCAGTCTCTTCGAAGATCGGCGGACGCTGCGTTTCGAAGGCGCGGATTCAATGATCGAAGGGCAGGATGCATCCGTGCGCCTCGTTGGGCGCGGCGATTGGCAGTTCGAAGCGCTGGGCTATGTGCAAGCGCGCAATTTCAACAACATCGTGATCAGCTCGTCACGCTTCGTCCCTGTCCTCGATCAGCGCGACACGCCTTCAACCGGGATCGGCGGCAAGTTCGAGCTGCGCCCGCCGATCAGCGAAGCGCATGACGTGCGGCTGGGCGTTGATTATCGCCGCGCTGATGGCGAGCTGGAGGAGTTTGCATTCAGCGCGTTCACCGGCGCCTTGCGGGAAGCGCGCGAGGCGGGCGGGGTGACGACCAATCTCGGCTTCTTCGTCGAGGACGACTGGACGATAGGACCGCTGTTGCTCACCGGCGGATTGCGCCTCGACAACACGCAGATCGATGATGGCTTCTTTCGCGCGGTCGACGCAGGGGGGGCGCTTGTGAGCGAAACCATCTCGCCTGAGCGCAGCGATTGGGCAGTGAGCTGGCGAGCGGGCGCTTTGTTCTACGCCTCGCGCCGGGTCGAAGTGCGTGCGGCGGCCTACACCGGCCTGCGCTTGCCGACGCTCAATGAGCTTTACCGCCCTTTCGTCGTTTTCCCGGTGGTCACGCAAGCCAACGCCGAGTTGGAAAACGAGAGGCTCCAGGGTTTTGAGTTGGGGCTGGACTGGTATCCCGATCGCGACACGCGCTTTTCGATCACCGCGTTTGATAACCGGGTCGAAGACGCAATCGCAAACGTCACGCTTGAGCCCAATCTGCGCCAGCGCCAAAACCTGCCCGCGATCGATGCGCAAGGGATCGAAGCAAGTCTGGGTTTGACGCGCGGATCGGTGAGCTTTGATGCCTCGCTCGCTTACACCGATGCGACCATTGATGGGGAAGCGGCGAGTGCTGCGCTCGATGGCAACCGCCCGCCGCAAACTCCGGAATTCGCAGCTTCGGCGACGCTGGCTTGGCGCCCCGCTAAGGGTTGGCGGATTGCCGGAACTTTGCGGCATGTCAGCGAGCAATTCGAAGACGATCAGGAGACCGATAGTCTCGATGCAGCCACGACGTTCGATCTGTTCGCGAGCATTCCGCTGGCTGGCCGGCTCTCGATCGTGCTGCGCGGCGAAAACCTGTTTGATGAAGAAATCATCACGCGAAACGCGGGCGGGGTTATCGATCTCGGAGCTCCGCTCACCGTTTGGGGCGGCTTTCGCTTCGGCTTCTAGAGGCCGCGCCAGGAGACGGTTCGATGACGGCCTGCGTAACAAAATTAGTCAAAAGGTTTCAAATCTGAACCTATGCTGCGGCGCAGCACAATATGTGGCATTTTTACATCATTTGAAAAAGAAGCTTTTGTGACGCTTGGCATGCCACAAAGCGCTGATAGTGTCCTCAATTGACGAGACAAAAAGGCTGCAAAAGGCCGCTCGTGATTTGTGGAGAGGAACCCTTATGAAACGCAATCTTGCAGTTTTTACTGCGGGCCTGTTGGCTTGCAGCGCTATCACGACCCCCGCTTTCGCTCAGGACGCTGACGTTCTGGAAGCCCCCGAAGTTGATGACAGCGTCATTATCGTGACGGCAACCCGCCGCGCGCAGGACGTTCAAGACATTCCTATCGCTGTGACCGCGATTTCACCCCAGGCGCTGCAGAACCAGGGTGTCAACGGCATCCAGGAGGTCACGTCGCTCGCTCCGAGTTTCACCTCCTCTCAGGCGCAGACATCGTCGGGCTCGGTCGTGTTGCGCGTTCGCGGTGTGGGGACGACATCGAACAATATCGGGTTTGAAAGCGCGGTGGGTGTCTTCATCGATGGCGCGTACCAATCGCGCCCGGGCGTAGCGCTCAGCGAGTTTGTCGATATCGAGCGCGTCGAGGTCTTGCGCGGGCCGCAGGGGACGCTGTTTGGTCGCAACACCTCTGCCGGCGCGCTCAACATCACGACCAAGCGCCCCGATCTCAATGAATTTGGTGGATTTGTGAACGCCCAATACGGCAGCTTCAACGAGATCAGCCTGCAAGGTGCGGTCAACGCCCCGTTGATCGAGGATACGCTCGCCTTCCGCCTCACCGGCGCTTTTCGTGAGCGCGACGGCTTTATCGACGTGGTCGATGCGAACGGCAACGTGTTCGATGAAACCAATGACGCCGATCAGTGGCTCATCCGCGGCCAGCTTGGTCTCGAAACCGATAGCGGCTTGCGTGGACGCCTGATCGTCGATTTTTCGCGCAGCACGCCGAGCCTTGGCGGCGCAATCGAGCTGTTTCAAAGCCCCGCAGTGACGTCAGGCGCTTATGCGGCGGTGGGCCTTGGAGCCAATGGCGGGAATGGACAGCCATCTGTCGCGACCACTCCGTTTGATCAGGCCGGCTTTGAAGAGGCCTTGGACAATCGCGTCGTGTCAGCCAACTTTGCGCCATTTTCCACGATTGAGAATTATGGCGTAACCGGTGAGATCGAGTTCCCTGTTTCGGACAGCGCCGATCTCATTTTTATCGGGTCTTACCGGAACTTTGACTCTAACGAGAATTACGATTCTGACTTCACCGCAGCCGATATCTTTAATGTCGGACCTCTGGACACGCTGATCGAGACCTACACGGCCGAACTGCGCCTGCAGGGCGAGGCGTTCGATGGTAAGCTCAACTATGTGCTGGGCGGGTTCTTCTCGGATGAAACGATCGATCAGTCGGTCACCTTCACGGCGGGTACAGATTACGACGCGAATGTCGGCGCCTTGTTTGGCGGCGTTGCTGGTCCGGCTCCGCTCC
>JBCBOW010000093.1:0-6880 GCA_039821045.1 Pseudomonadota bacterium | reverse complement strand
GATGAACGACAGCGAACCGCTTCAGCACGCGCCCAAGCCAGCCGAACACCCTGTGCAAAGCGGCGCTTCTCGGATCGCAGGTAGGTCACTTGTCCAATGGAAACGACTCGTCGCCCCTCCCAATAGTCACTGGATATGAAATCTTAGCGGGAAAGGCAGGCCATTGGCGTCCCACATCATTGATGTTTCGAGGCATTTTCAGTTTGATCGCGCACAGCTTTCTCAACCGGTCCTCGGTGAAGCGCGAAATCTGGCCGAGAGAGTGCGAGAGACCAATGAACGCATTCCTGACGGTTGGCCGGTTGGATATGAGCGCGACTTGGGTCGGCATCTTGTGCCGAAGCGGCTCGGGAAGACGTCTGACTATGACTTGGGCCAGATTATACCAGGCTTTCTTACGCGCAGCGAAAAGGGTCTAGACAAGATTGATGCCCGGCCTGAGACTGAGCTTTGCCTTCATGCGCTCTGGACAAGGCCCGGCGCGCCGCCGAAGGAATTGAAACGGCCTGATCTCGATTTTCTTGCAGGTCGGATCGGCACGACACTGCGATGGCGCGAGATGCGGACCGCGCAAACACCATCAGGCCATCGGATCCTGTTCACCGCTGTGCCCGATATTGAACGGCGTCTTGATGCATTTCTGAACCACTTCAACACGCCGATTGCGCCTCGCGATGCTCTTTTGGGAGCCGTGGACAGCTATTTGCATTTCCTCCTGATCCATCCCTTCCGGGACGGAAACGGCTTTGCGGCGCGTGCGCTGTTCCAATTGTTCCTAAACCGACATCTGGGTCTGAGAGCTCCCATTTTCCCGATCGCGCCGATCTATTATCGCAATCTCGATCTGTTTCAGTACGGCTATCTCAGCTGGACCCTCCGCGCGGATGGGGACCCTCTTCTCGGTCTATTCGCACGTGTGATTGATAGTCTTGACACATTCTTTCTGGATGAAGTTGCTCACGATCCTGTCTAAATGTTCCAGGCGTGCGATTAAACGCTCTGTCATAGCCGCTCTGTCATAGCCGCTCTGTTCTATCTAATTTCATGAAAAAGATCATTACCCTTGAAAAGTCAGTCAAATAAATGACTTGGCTGGCTTCACTAAAAGGAGTAAATACCATGAAATTTCGTGAACTGACGACTGAAGAGACCAAATTTGTTACGGGCGGTGGTCACCCTGCCTCTGCAACTCATGATGCGCGTTGGGGTCCTGGCGCCGATGAGTCCGAAGAGAACATCGCTGATGGCTACTATCAGGATTATCTCGAAGGCAATTACTAAACCCGTGATCCACTGATGGTCCGATGAACGACCACAGCATTCTCGGCGTCGGAAGCTCGTCTTCCGACGCCATTTTGGCTTTCGCGCTGCGGTCAAAGCGCCGGGTTCGCGTAATAGTGCCAGGTGAAGATCGCCATCGCGCCCCTGTGGGGTGACCATTGTTCGCCCAGCGCGCGGGTCTCTTTCTCCTTGGGGCGCTCTTCCAGCGCGAGCAGGCGCTTTACCCCTTCCTGCACAGCAAGATCGCCCGCGGGCCAGATATCAGCGCGGCCTTCGGCAAACAGCAGGTAAATCTCCGCCGACCAGCGCCCGATCCCCTTGATCTGCGTAAGCTGCGCGATCGCTTCCTCATCGTCTGGCGGCATTGCGTCAAAATCCAGCGCGCCTGCGTCCACCAGCTCACACAGGCTGCGCGCATAGCCTTGCTTCTGGCGCGAGAGGCCGCAGGCGCGCAGAGTGTCAAAATCGCGTTTCAAAAGGCACGAAGGGGTGAAATCCTCGCCCAGTTCTGCTTCAAGCTTGTTCCACATCGAGCTTGCTGCGGCGACGGAGACCTGTTGGCCCACAATTGTGCGCAGCAAAGTTTTGTAGCCGCGCGCGCGCAGACGGGGTTCGGGATAGCCGACCCGGTTGAGCTCAGTCTGTACGCGCGCATCGGTTTGGGCGAGGGCATCCAGACCCGCTTCGATATCCGCCTTGGTAAGCCCCAAAGTGCTCTCCCTTGCGCTGATCCAGGGAACCCCTTAGCAGCGCTCCGCGTATTCACACAAATCACCGCGCGGGGCCATTCCCGGTTCTTGCGCTCAATATTCACCAGAAGGAACCAAAGTCTCATGCCAAAGCTGGTCGTCACCAATCGTGAAGGCGAAACAAGCGACATTGAAGTCGGGGATGGCCTGACTGTGATGGAAGCGATCCGGGACAACGGCTTCGATGAGCTGCTCGCGCTGTGCGGCGGGTGTTGCTCATGCGCGACATGCCACATCTATGTTGATCCCGCGTTTCAGGATAAGACCAGCGCGGTCAGCGAAGACGAGGATGATCTTCTGGAATCGAGCGATCACCGTCAGCCGACATCGCGCCTTTCGTGCCAGATCCCGTTCACCGCAGAGCTTGACGGGATGAAGGTCACTATCGCGCCGGAAGATTAAACTTGTTTGCGAGCGCGGTTTGACGGTTCTAAATCGCGCTCATGAACATCACTCAACCTATTGGCGATACGCTTAGCCTGATCGGCAACACGCCCTTGGTGCGCCTGGCTGGCCCGAGCGAGGCGGCGGGCTGCGATATCTGGGGCAAGTGCGAGTTTGTGAACCCCGGCTCCAGCGTCAAAGACCGCGCCGCGCTTTACATGATCCGCGATGCCGAAGCGCGCGGCGAGTTGAAACCTGGCGGCACCGTTATCGAAGGCACCGCGGGCAACACCGGAATCGGCATTGCTCTGGTCGCCAACGCGCTTGGCTACAAGACGATCATCGTCATGCCGGACAACCAGTCGAAAGAAAAAATGGATACGCTGCGGGCTCTGGGCGCGCAGCTCGTCTTGGTGCCGCCGACTAAGTATGCCGATCCTGCGCATTTCCAGCATGTCTCTCGCCGCATGGCCGAGGAGACCGAAGGCGCAATCTGGGCGGGACAGTTTGACAATGTCGCCAATCGTCGCGCGCATATCGAGGGCACTGCGCCCGAGCTGTGGGAGCAGACGCAGGGCAAGATCAGCGGCTTCACCTGCGCGGCGGGCACAGGCGGCACGATCGCGGGCGTTGGCATGGCGCTCAAAGAAAAGAACCCCGATATCCGCATCGCTCTCACCGATCCGCATGGCGCCGCGCTTTACAATTACTACGCGCATGGTGAGCTCAAGGCCGAGGGCTCGTCGGTTGCCGAGGGGATCGGGCAGGGCCGCATCACCGCCAATCTCGAAGGCGCACCGATCGATACGCAATTCCGCATCTCAGATGAGGAAGGGATGGTGTGGGTTGAGCGTCTCTTGCGCGAAGAGGGGCTGTGCCTCGGGCTTTCGTCCGGGATCAATGTCGCTGGCGCGATCGAGCTAGGAAAGCAGCTCGTGGCAGAGGGCGGTGAGGCTGTGCCGCAAGTCGCCACCATCCTGTGCGACACAGGCTTTCGTTATCTCTCAACGCTTTACAACGCTGAGTGGCTCGCTGCCAAAGGCTTGCCCGTGTTTGATTGGCTGGCGCAAGCTCCTGAGGCCTGATAGCTTCGCGCGCTATGGCCGCACGCAAACTGTTTGAACGGATCGGCGAGAAGGCGTCAACGGCGCGCGCGAAGGCGCGTTTGCGAGCCAGGCGCGCTTCGATGACAGGTGATGACGATATTCTCGCCGCCGCGCCGCTTGGCGGCACGCGCACCGAAGCAATGCAGCGTTTGCAGATCGGATTGACGGGGCTCACCACAATCATCGTGCTGGTGGGTCTGGCGAGCGTGATCGGCGGTCAGGCCGAGCTCGCTGAGGAGGCCGCGGTGCCTGATGCAGCGCCCACCACGGAGCCGACCGAAGCGCCTGCCCAGAGCGATCCGCTGGCGGATGCGGGCGTCGTGCCAGACATCCCCGCCGAACCCGAGACCGCGCAAGAGCCTGCGATCGTGCCGGACATTGATCCGCCTGCAAAAGGGCTTGGCGCGCCCGATGGGTCTGAAGGGCGGGTGCTGGTGCCCGACACGCCGCCGACGGAGCCTGAAGGTGCGCCGAGCGAGAGGTAGAATTCCCGCGCGCGCTTTGATCGGGCTTTGCGCTCTGGCGCTGACAGCGTGTGCAGAGGCAAACGGCTCCGAACAAGAGCACAGCCTTTCTGTTGCGGGAGATGGTTTCCCGCCTCTTTCCGTGTCCGAACGCACCGGCGCAGAGCCCAAGCTGGGATTGCTAACCAGCCTTCCGCTTTACTGGCCCTTGAGCGCCGATTTCGCCGAGCTTGCGAGCGGCTCAGCGCCTGCGCCCTGGCAGCGCGCCGCTTTGCAGCAGCGCTTTGATGTGGTGCCCGTCGATACGCTCGCGCCGGTGCCCGCGCTCGATCCTGATGCAGCACCCAGCGATCCCCTCGCTGGGATTGAGCGTTTGGCCCTGATCCAGCCTCGCGGGCTCTCGGCGGCAGACAATGTCGCGCTGGATGATTGGGTGCGCGAAGGCGGCGCTTTGCTTCTGGCGCTCGATCCTGCGTTGACGGGGCGCTATGGCCTCCCGCTGGGAGATCCTCGTATGCCGAGCATGGCGGCGCTTATCCCGCCCGTCGTGGCGCGCTGGGGATTGCGCATGTCGTTTGACGCTGACCAAACCGATGACGTTACCCGGATTGAGACACAGGCCGGGACAGTGCCCATCCTCGTGAGCGGAGTGCTGTCTCACACGCCTGAGAGTGCGGGCGAATGCGCCATCGCTGCGCAAGGGGCGCTTGCGCATTGTGCCATCGGCGAGGGCCGTGTCACGCTGATTGCGGATGCCGCGGTGTTTGAGCATCGCGAACTTGCCGGCGCTGAAGGCGAAGCGATCGCGGCGCTCTTGCGTGAGGCATTTCCTTGAGCAATGCATTGGGGATGGCGCGGGAACGGTGGGCCACGGCGCTTGGACTCCGGCGGGATTCCAGCGGGACGAAAGGGGATTCTCTGCTGAAACAGCGCTCTAATGCGGGAAATTACGGTCAGGTGGCGTGAGTGGGTTGCAATCGGCGGCAAAGAAAATCATTATAAATCAATAATTAATCATATCTTCCCCTGAATTCCCCTAAAAATCCTTTTCCAAACGGCGCTTCCCGGATATTACCGGGCTCCATCAATCGTGCCGTTCTTCCCCGCGCCAGCACTGCAACTGGCGCGCCGCCCGCGCTCACGCGCGGGCGGCGATGGGGAAGGCGTGTCCGATCGGGTGTGTCAGGGAAGCGCGTTTGTGGCTGGAGACAAAGGCTGCGGGCGCTGCGGTGTAGACGAGGGGATGGCTTCGCGTGTCGGGGTTGGGACAATACAGCGGACAAGCCTATTCGCCGGCAGGCGATAAGGGCCGCTTTGTCTTGCCGCCAGACTTTCGCAAAGCGGTCAAGGAAAGCTCGGGCGGGCACAAAACGCTCTGCCTCGCGCGCCACCATTCGTGGAAATGCCTCGTCGGCTTTGGCCTCAGCCACGAAGAGCAGCTTGAAGAACAACTGATCTACGAAGAAGAGATGGCCGTGCGTGCGGGCGAAAAGTTTGATCGCGATCGCCGCCGCATCACTTTGTTTGGCTATCGCAAGGTGCCGTTTGATGACAGCGGCCGGTTCATCATGCCCGAAGCCTTGCGCCGCCGCGCCAATGTCCAAAGCGGGCTCTATTTCAACGGGATGGGCAAGTTCTTCACGATCTGGAGCCCTGAGCAGCTCGCGGCTGAGGGCGAGGCATTTGAAGATGTGCTGATGGATTGCGAAGATGCAATCGCGGAAGCCGAAGCCAAATCGCGGAGGCGCGCATGAGCGATGCGCCCCAGCACATCCCCGTTTTGCTTGACGAAGTGGTCGCTGCGCTGGCGCCTGCGCCTGGCCGCGTGATGATCGATGCGACCTATGGCTGGGGCGGCTATTCGCGCGCGCTGCTTGAGGCTGGCGCGCGGGTCTATGCTTTTGACCGCGATCCTTACGCGATCGAGCAAGGCGCCGACGCGGTGCGCGAGTTTGACGGACAGCTTTCGCTCCACCCGCGGCGTTTTTCGGAAATGCGCGAGGAAATGACGCAGCTCGGCGTCCCCCAGGTGGACGCGGTGGTGATGGATATCGGCGTTTCGTCGATGCAGCTTGACCAGGGCGAGCGCGGCTTTTCGTTCCAGAGCGATGGGCCGCTCGATATGCGCATGAGCCAAGACGGCGAGAGCGCGGCGGACTTCCTTAACACCGCGGATGAAGCCGCGATTGCTGATGTGCTCTACCAATATGGCGAGGAGCGCCAATCGCGCCGGGTAGCCCGCGCCATCGTCGCCGCGCGCCCGCTGGAGACGACCGGCGATCTTGCGCGCGTGGTGCGCCGCGCGCTGGGGCATAAGCCGCATGACAAGAAGGACCCGGCAACGCGCAGCTTTCAGGCGGTGCGCATCCACGTGAACGATGAACTGGGCGAGCTATACGCAGGGCTTGCCGCTGCCGAAGCGCTGCTTTGCGAAGGCGGTGTGCTCGCGGTGGTGAGCTTTCACAGCTTGGAAGACCGCATCGTCAAACGCTTCTTCAAAGAGGCCTCTGGCGCAGGGCGCGCGGTGTCGCGTCACTTACCCGGCGAAGTGCCAGGCCCCGCGCCGACCTTCCTCAAGGTCTCCAAAGCGATCCGTCCGAGCGCAGCCGAGATCGAAGCCAACCCGCGCGCCCGCTCCTCGATACTGCGCCACGCCATCCGCACCGCCGCCCCCACGCAAGCCGAAAGGACGATCCCATGATGCTAACCGCTGCCCGCATGCGCCAGATCGGCTGGGGTGTTCTCTTGGGCGCGTGTTTGCTTGCCTTTCTGATCCTGAGCATCACGGTTCATGCGGTGAAGAGCGAAGTGATGCGCAAAGAGCGCCAGATCATCGCGTTCAAACAAGAGATTCAGTTGCTCGAAACCGAGTTTCAAAGCCGCGCCAACCAGCGTC
>JBCBOW010000092.1:0-6894 GCA_039821045.1 Pseudomonadota bacterium | reverse complement strand
TCATCGCAACGATCAGCTGCGGGATGATGCTCTGCCGGGCATTGTTACATGCCAGACCGGCAGCGGCCTGCTTTGCTGTAGCGAACAGATGACGTCCCGAGCTGGGAGTGGATGCTCGGCGCGGTGATCATCGGCGCTGGCATCGCTCTCATCAGGGTGATGGAAGCCACTCGCCTCAAAGGCCTTGAGCGCGCCTAGGTCCAAGCCATTCACGTTTCTTCGCAATGTGCCCAAGCTTTTTAATCACCCCGCTGCTAACCATAGTGCGCAGGGGAGGAGCGGTGACGGCAGCGCTTGAAACCCCGGGGTTTGACACCCCCTCAACCACCATCCGCACTCCTAAATCGCTCGACCTGTTCGATGGGATCGTGCTGGCGGTTGCGGCGACGATCGCCGTTATCGCCATCGCCGCTCGGTTATAGGGACAGCCGGTCCTGCCGCCTGCGCGCAATTGGTAAACCAGCAGCGTTAGAACCGCCGGATGCCCCTATTCCTGCGTATCGGCCTTGTCCGTGCGATACTTTTCAAACCAGGCGAGCGTGTAATCCGTCTTGGCGTTCAGCCTTGAGGGACGGCCCGCGATGCCATGGTTTGAGCCGGGGATGCGGACCATGACGGAAGGCACACGGCGAAGCTGCAAGGCCTGATAAAACTGCTCGGTTTCAGAGATCGGCGTGCGGTAATCCACTTCGCCGGTGATCAGCATGATGGGGGTTGTCACATTGCCGACAAGCGAGAGCGGAGAGCGCTCCCAATAATGCTCCAGATGCTCCCACGGGGGCCCGGGAAACTGGTTCGCGATCTGGCCAATATAGCTATCTGCCGTTAGCACTTTGGAGACCCAGTTGATCACCGGCTTGGCGGCCATCGCTGCGTTGAAACGGTCCGTCAGCCCGATGGCGTAAGCAGTCGCGATGCCTCCCGCCGAGCCGCCAGCAATGAACAAATTGTCTTCATCAGCAAAACCGTTGGCAATGGCCCAATCAACCGCTGACATGTGATCGGCGAAATCATCCGGGCTCGAATATTTGAATTTGAGCAGGTTGGCGAACTCGCTGCCATAGCCGATCGAGCCACGATGGTTGTCGTAGATCACGACATACCCTGCTGCGGCCATGCGCTGGAGTTCGGCGGAGAAGTGCGGCCCATAGGCGAGATGAGGACCGCCATGAATTTCTATGATCAGCGGATAGCGCTTGCCTTCTTCATAATCGGGCGGCGTGATCATCCAGCCCTGGATTTCAAGCCCATCAAGCGAAGAGGAATAGGTGAAGCTGCGCAGTTTGCCGAGATCACGCTGCCCCAGCAGATCTTCATTGAGCGATGTGAGCCTTTGCTCGCGTCCCGCGCGGCTCACGTAGAGATCAGCAGGCCGTTCAGCGCTTCCTTTGGTGTAGACCAAGGACTTGCCCAAGCCTGCATCATAGGTGCCGCTGACATAAGGTCGCCCGATTGTTGTACCCCCGATCCCTTCAACAGCAGTGCGGCGGCGCCCTTGCAGATCAACAACGCCAACATTGTTGATCCCGCGATCCTGATAGGTGAACGCAATTTCCTTGCCCGACAGCCATTGGACACTGCCCGCACGGCGGTCCAGCCCCTCGGTAAGATTGCGCCCCTCCCCACCGCTGCGATCTATCACGAAGACATTGGTCGGCAAAAACGGCTCGCGCGCGTTGCTTGTCTTGAGAAAGGCGATGCGCGTGCCGTCTGGCGAGACTTGCGGGCTGCTTTCAACACCGGGGGCATCTGTAAGCTGAGTGAGATCGCCGTTCGCCACATCGACGGCAAAGAGATCAGCCTCGCGCGATTGCAGCTCCCAATCCGCGTTGCGATTGGCGGAAAAGACGATCGCGCTGCTATCGGGCGTATAGGAAAGCGTGCCTGCGTGATTGAAGTCACCGCTGGTCAGCTGCCGCGCGGTGCCACCTTCAGCCGGGATGGTGAAAATGTGCAAATAGGCAAGCTCGAGGAAGCCTGCGCCATTGGTCCGATACCGCGCACGATCAATGACGACGGGTGCCTCAGCCCATTTCGCGCCTTTTGGCTTTTCAGGCGGGCTGACCAGCTTCTCGCTCTTGCCTTTGACAGCCATCACAAAGGCCAGCGATTGCCCGTCGGGTGCCCAGGTGAGGCTGCGCGGGGCTTCTTCAAAGGTTCCAAGCAGAGCATCGCGCCCAGAGGCAAGGTAGCGCACATAAAGGCCAGTCTGACCATCGCCTCGCTTCATATACGCGATGCGATCGCCTTTGGGTGACCATCGCGGGGAGCGATAGGAACTGGTCGTATCCGCAAGCAGAGGTTCATGCCCGCTGCCATCAAGATTGACGATCCAGACATGCGAACGCGTGCTGTCTGCCATGATGTCGTTAGACCGGCGGACGTAGAGCGCGCGCTTTCCATCAGGCGAGACTTCGGGATCATCAGCCCATTCAAGCTCGAACACATCGGCCGCTGTAAACAGGCGAGGCTCATCTTGCGCCTGAGCGGCAACCGCGGCGCCTCCCAGCAAGAAGGCCGCGCCCATTCCGTTCAAGAGCCTCAGAAGCTTCATACAACACTCCGGTTTCGTACTATCAAGCGCCTGTGTGCGAGATCGGGCCACACTTGGCAACGGGCGCGTTGAGCGATCAAGGCTGCGCTGGGGTGAGCACCAGCGTCGCTTTGGTGTTGGCTTCGATCGCCGCGTCAGAGAACCACCAATAGACCTCGGCATCCGCGCGCGCCCATTGATCGAGCTGATCGCCAAGGTGCGGGTGAAAGGTCCGCCCGACAACGCCTCCGGGAAGGACAGCGCGCACCTTTTCGCTATCGTTGAGATCGGCCGTCATGCGCAGAGAGGCGAACCATTTGGACGCAAAGGGCTCATCGAAGGGATAAAGCGCGCGCAAAAGCGTCTCGCCCGAGCCTGACATCGCGAGCTCTCGGTTGCCGGTAAACCCGCCGACAAAGCCGCCTTGGCGCGTCGGCCCGCTGAACTCGATTGTGTGGACCTTGCCCCAAGTCCAGCCATCGCGCGCTGGGCCATAGTCCTGCGTCAGACGTTCCAATGCGGCTGCACCCGCGCGGCGGATGAGAGCGTTGAGATCTTCCTGTTCACTCGTGCGCGTATCGTCAAACCAAGGCGAAGCGCCATCCTGAACCATCGCATCAAACCGCTGTTGCCATACATACCAGTTTGAGAGGTAAGCATCGGTTGCCTCAGGGCCGAGCTCATCTTCAAATGTCGCTTTGACCAAGTGCCGGATCGTTTCGTGAAACAGGGTCGGCGCAATCGCCTCTTGGTCATCGCGGTGGTCCCAAGCGCCAAGCGTCTCGCCCATCTCCACAAGCGCTCTGTCTTCGGCCCCGCTCAGAGCCTCGGCCAAGATCGGCGCGAGATCGCGCGCAAAGACGTTGAGCGTATCATATTGTGCATCCCAAGACGCCTCAGCCGAAACCTCTGGCGCTTCGAAAAGCTCACGCATTCGTCGGTAGCGATAATTGGGCGATGCGTAGGTCGTGTAGACATAGGGAAAGTCGCTGGGCGCAGTCATGTGATTGGCCGTGCCCGTCCACCCGCGTTCGGGATCCACTTCGGTTGGCATGTCTTCAGCCGGGATACGCCCGCCCCAATTATCGATCTCATCGGTTATCGGGAAAGGCGCCATGCCATCGCCGCGCAAGCGGATCGGCGCAACGCCGCTCACCCGCCGAGCGACCCGTCCCGTCACATCGCCAACCACAAAATTGAGCGAAACGATGCGGGTTTTGGATATGGCGTCGAGCGCCTCTTCAATGGTCTTGGCGGCCATCAGCGCATCCAGGCCCAGATCACCATCCATAAACTCAGCCGTCGCCCAGCGAACCGAGAGCACCGCTTCTGCGGCCTTGACCCCATCCAGATCAGAAATGATCGGCCCGCGGCGGGTGGCTCGCACCGTCAGAGGTTCTTCGCGGATGCCCCCTTCGCTTGCTTCGTCTTTGATGCGGATCGTCTCTGAGATAACCTCAAACGGCTTTGAGGTTTCGCCCTCAAGATAGCGCCCCGGGTCGTCGGGATCGATCGTCTCGACGTAGAGGTCGATGGAATCGGCGTATGCGTTGGTGACACCAAAGGCGATGCGCTCATTGCGCCCGATCGTAACGCCGGGAAGCCCTGCACTCACGCCGACAAGTCTGAACTCTGGCGTAATCAGGCCCACGGGATGCCATGGCCCCGGGAACAGGCGGCTATCGAGGTGCGGATCGTTGGTAACGATTGCCGCATCGGTGCCCGCTTTCGCCCCGCTCATGGCCCAATTGTTGCTGCCGCCATGGCCCATTTCGCGCCAGCCCCGCTTGGTCCAGGCAGCGAGCGCTGCTGATTTGCGGGCGCTTTGGGGCATGCGCGTCGCTGTATCTGTTGCCTCCGGCACCGCGTCCGGGTTCACCGCCAGCGGAGCGATTTCAGCGAACCGCTCAGCGCCGATCTTAGCGATAACCTTATGTGCGATCAGCTCCGCATCAAAGTTCGCAGCGCTGCCCCAACCAAGGAAAAAGCCCATCGCGAGAAGGTCAGCAATCTCCCAGACTTCGGGCTCGAAACCAGCGAGCGAAAACTCGAGCGGGTGGGTTTCCGCGCGGTTCTCAATATAGGCGTTGAGCCCATCGAGATAGCTGCTGAGAATAGCGCGAGAGCTGGGCGCCAAGATCGCCTCCTGCTTGCGCGCTAAACGCTTAAAGTCAATCGTGCGCGCTTCGCGATCGAGATTGAGGATCGCGTCTGCCTCGCCTGCGCCCAGGACTTCTGCCAAACGCCCTGTCGCCGCGCGCTTGGCCATTTCGAGCTGGAACAGACGATCCTGGCCCATCACAAAGCCCTGAGCGCGAACAGCATCGTCAAGGCTCTCAGCGTAGATATACGGCATCGCGTTGCGATCGCGCATGACCCGCACCGGCGCCTTGATCCCGGCAAGAGCGATCTCCCCACTGGTCTGACGCTCGTTCATGCTCGGCAGGAAAAGCCACAAGGCACCCAAGGCCAGCGCAATCAAGACCGCAACAAAAACCAGGCCTCTGACAGCAAAACGCATCCTTGAATTCCCCCTTTTGCTGCCCGGTCCACCCACTGAGAACCAAGGCTTTTGCCAGCGCCTCTTACCTATTAAGCCGGGCTTGGCACGGCCCTGTCTTGCGGCTCAACCAACTGTGCACTCTGGTAGCGATCCATCACAAATCCAAGCGCGGTTCTCAGATCGCTCTCCTCCAGATCGCGCATGATGAAGACGATGCGTGAGCGCCGATCGTCGGACGGCCAATCCTGTAAAATTGCGGGTGGGTGCCAAACGTGCTGAACGCCGTGGATCACCAGAGGGCTCGCCATGCCTTTGAGATGAATGAGCCCTTTGACGCGCAGCATGTTCTCGCCGTTGAGCATATTGAGGAGGCCAAACCATTCATCAAAGACTTCAGCAGGGAGCGGCTCATCAAAAGTGAGGCACACCGAGCTGATGCGGTCATCGTGGCGATTGATGTCATGCGCGTGGTCATGTTGATGGCCGTGATCATGGTCGTGGTGGTGGTTATGATGGTGGCCATTGTCATAGGCCTCTTCCTTAAGCCACCCGATCACTTGCTCACCTTTAAGCTCGGGATTGAAGCTCGCGCCACCAAACAGCTGCATCAAGGACGCTCTTTGATCCGCCACTGCCTCAATCCGCGCCGCCTGGTTTATCAGGCGCAAGCGGCTTTTCAGGCGGGCAATAGCTGCCGGCTGGGCAAGGTCGGTCTTGCTGATCAGCACTGTATCCGCCACCGCGACTTGCTTGAGCGCTTCGGGCTGCATGTCCAGCGTCGCATCGCCGTTCACGCCGTCAACAAGGGTGATAATCTCGGCCAAAGCATAAGTGCTGATAAGGTCTTCATCCGCCATCACGGTGTGGATAATCGGAGCAGGATCAGCCAGACCCGTGGTCTCAATAATGATCCGGTCAAACCCCTTCTGGCCCGCTTTGGCAAACCGCTCCGGCGCCTCCTTCAGGGTCTTTTGAAGATTGCCCTTGATCGTGCAGCACAGGCATCCGCTCGACATTTCAACGATTGTGTCGTCCTCATTGCTCTGCGCGATCAAATCATGATCCAGCCCCACCGAGCCAAATTCATTGATGATTACCAGCGCATTGGCGAGCGCAGGCTCCTGGATCAACTTATTGAGAAGCGTGGTTTTTCCGGCCCCCAGAAAGCCTGTGAGAAGAGTTACGGGA
Organism: Pseudomonadota bacterium; assembly: GCA_039821045.1. Taxonomy (GTDB): domain Bacteria; phylum Pseudomonadota; class Alphaproteobacteria; order Sphingomonadales; family Sphingomonadaceae; genus Erythrobacter. The sequence goes on along the minus strand of JBCBOW010000092.1, from coordinate 670 downwards.
ATGCGATTGGCGCTCACTTGAAGGGCTCGTTAGGCAAGATGTTTCAGAACCACTGCAATCTTTGTCGTGAACTCGATGATGGCGCAAGCCCGTCAGTGCGTTTGCTCTGTGCGCTGCATCGCCATCATCCCCGTGTAGATCAGACGAGCTCCTCGATCGGAATGTAATCGACATCATACCCGAAATAGCGCGGGCTGAAGACCGCAAGCCCCGCCTCGCTGCGCCACAGAGGATCGCAAGGGAAGCCAATCACCGCGACCCGCATGCCCTTTTCAAAGTCCGGATTGTTCAAGCCGTCATGGGTTTCAAGATCGATTACGCTGATCAGGTCAGGACAGGTTGCGACCACTTTGCCCTCTCGGCGCGCGATGAGATGCTCATTCTTGTAATCGGTCTCAAACCTCTGTCCGGCAAACTCTCCCTCACCTTGCAACACGAGATCACCCTGCAAGAACCCGTCCTCGTCGCGCCAGTCAAAATCGGCCACGGTGCCAGTGAAGAGCCGCATGCCTTTGCCCACCGCCAGCGCAGCGTCGATCGGATTGCTCCCCTCTTCCAGCGCTGAGCGCACCGCTGCGCCGATTTGGCGCGCCAGCGTAAGGCTGCCCTTCACCAAAACACCGTCCTGCTTCGCCTGCGCGCCGCTGATGGGGCTATCGGCAACGCCGCA
>JBCBOW010000091.1:0-6934 GCA_039821045.1 Pseudomonadota bacterium | reverse complement strand
CCGCGCTCTTGCACCGCGCATTGACGATAGACGCCGGGAGCTATGCGGATCGTACCGCGCTTGGCGCCGATCGCGTTGACCGCTTCCTGGATTGAGCCATAGCTGCGCCCTGTTTCCACCACAGTGAACGGATCGCTTGAAGCCTGCGCCAGCGCCGCGCTCCCGGGCAGCAGGGCCGCCGCGATCATGGCAGCGACGATACGCGGGCGCTGTGCCATGCGAGAAAGCAGCGAGGGCTTGCTGACGAACGTGCCAGTGGAGCCCATGGGCGAGGCGGATGCGATGGCGTAAGTCATGGGCTAACGGGCTATCAGCTGCACGCGGGTTCGCTAGCGCTCGCTCAGCGCTGTACCGCGATGAACCATCAATTGCCCCTTGGCTTAAGGCGTAATGCGGGGCTAAACCCGCATTCGCAAAAGAGAGCCGCGCAAGAGCTTTGCGACAGGCTGCAAACACGTTGGGACACTCGAGGAGGAGACGAGGATGAAACAGGCCATCACAATTGCGTTGGTCTCAGGCACAGCTTTAGCGCTCGCCGCTTGCGGCAGCAGCGATGACGCCTCAGCAGATGCCACCGCAGACACCGTCGAAATGCCGGCCGCAGAAGCGCTTGAACCGATCACTGAGGAGCCCGTCGCGGATGACGCGATCGATGGCCCTGAAGAGATTGACCCGGCGGAGAATGCGGTGTCTGAAGAGACTGCGACCCAAGCCGCTGAAAACGCCGCCAGCGTTGCCGAGCAGGCCGAGGCCGCCGCTGCGGAAGCCGAAGCCGCTGCAAGCGCTGCGCAAGCGGCCGCTGATGCAGCGACCAATTCGCTCGATACGCTCGACGAAACGATTGACTAAACGGCGCGCTTTGAGGTCTCAGTTCGGGCTTGCGCTCATCGCAAGCCTGTCTTTGGCCGCGTGCGGCGCATTTGACGCTGAGGAAAGCGCCGGGATTGGCGGCGTAAGCGAAGGCGAAGCGGCCGCGCTTGAGGAAGCCGCTGCTATGCTGGATGCCAAGCGCATTCCCGAAGGCGCCTTGCCTGATGTTGATCCGCCGCCAGTAGAAGCGCTGCCCAGCGACACACCGCAAGAACCTGAGCCGACAAGTTCCGATCAGTAGACAAGCCAACAAAGAAGAACGCCATGAACGCCCCCATCACAGACGCATCGACCTTCAACACCGGCATGGATGCTGAGACCTTCGAGCAATTTGCCGAGCAGCTTGAGCGATATGTGCGCGAGCGCCTGATCCCGGCGGAGGCTGAGATGATCGAAGCCGATGCCGTGCCGCCCGAGATCATCGACGAAATGCGCGAGATGGGCCTGTTCGGCATCAGCGTTCCCGAGGAATATGGCGGCGCTGGCCTCAATATGAGCCAATATGCGCGCGTGGTGAACATGATGAGCTATGCAGCGCCCGCCTATCGCTCGATCTTCTCGATCAATATCGGCATGTTTGCGAGCGCGCTGAAAAACGGCGCGACCGAAGCGCAGCGCGCCGAATGGTATCCCAAGCTCGTCGAGGGGAAAATCGCCTGTTTCGGGCTCACCGAGCCGGGCTCAGGCAGCGATTCAGCGGCGATGCAGACCACCGCGGTGCCCGATCCGGATGGCAATGGCTGGATCCTCAACGGCACCAAGCGCTACATCACCAACGCGCCGCATGCTGATGTCGCGCTGATCATGGCGCGCACTGAAAAAGAGGCGCTGCCCAAAAACGCCCATGTCAGCGCCTTTCTCGTGCCGATGGACACGCCGGGCATCTCGACCGGATCGCCCGACAAGAAAATGGGCCAATCAGGCAGCCACATCTCCGATATCATGCTCGATGATGTGAAAGTGCCGGGCGACGCGCTGCTTGGCGGAGAGACGGGCAAGGGCTTCCGCTTCGCCATGCAGAGCTTGGACAATGGCCGCATTTCGGTTGGTGCTGCTGCCACAGCATACGCCCGCCGCGCGCTCGACAGCGCTCTTCGCTATGCCAATGAGCGCAAGGCCTTTGGCGAGCCGATTGCGCGCTTCCAGCTTATCCAGGCGATGATCGCCGAAAGCGAGACCGAGATTTACGCCGCTCAAGCGATGATGCGCGATGTCACCGAGCGCGCCGACCGGGGCGAGAACATCCTCGTCAAAGCCGCTGCGTTCAAAGTGTTTGCAAGTGAGATGTGCGGCCGGGTGGTGGACCGCGTGGTGCAGATCTATGGCGGCGCGGGCTACCTTGCCGAGTACGATGCCGAGCGCTTTTACCGCGATGCGCGCATTTACCGCATCTATGAAGGCACCACGCAAATTCTACAGCTCCAGATCGCCAAACACACTTTGCGCGAATGGGAAAAGCTGCACGGGTGATAGGACTTGTATAATCTCCTCACAGACCTCTCAATCATCGAGGTCTCCAGCTTCGTCGCCTCGCCAACTGCCGGGCTGTACTGCGCTCAGATGGGCGCGGAAGTCATCCGCGTGGATCACAAGGCAGGCGGGCTCGATTATGATCGTTTCATGCTCACGCGGGAGGGCCGCTCGCTCTCGTGGGAGAACCTGAATCGGGCCAAGAAATCGGTCGCGCTCGATTTGCGCTCTGGCGAAGGGCGCGAGCTGTGTGTCGAACTCGCCGCCAAGACCGGGCAATGCATCACCAACCTGCCTGAGAAAAGCTTCCTCAGCCACGCGGCGATGGAAGCGCAATGCGATGACATGATCAGCGTGCGGATCATGGGCTGGCATGATGGGCGTCAGGCGATGGATTTCACAGTCAACGCCGCCTCAGGCTATCCGATGATGACCGGGCCTGAGGAATGGGACATGGCCAGCGCTGAACCCGTCAACCAGGTGTTGCCCGCATGGGACTTCATCACGGGGGCTTACTGCGCCTTTGCGCTCATGTCCGCGCTCCACCATCGCGCCGCCACCGGCCAGGGAGCCGAGGTTCGCGTGCCGCTGGGCGATGTCGCAATCGGCACGGCGGCGAATTCAGGCATGTATGCAGAAATGCTCTACCGCGGCGCAGACCGTCCGCGGCTGGGCAACGCGATCTGGGGCGCCTTTGGCCGGGACTTCCGCTCGAAAGATGGCGTGCGCTTCATGGTCGCCGCTTTGACCGCAAAGCAGTGGTCCGGCCTCGTTGAAGCCTTCGGGGTCGCGACGCCGGTCAGCGTGCTTGAAGCCGAGCTCGGCGTGCGCTTTGCTGATGGCGACAGGCCGCGCTTTGAAAACCGCGCAAAGCTTTTTGACATCTTCCAGAATGTCGCGGGCTCGCATGATTACGCAGCGCTCGAAGGGATGATGAAAGCCAATGGCTGCACCTATGAGCGCTATCGCACCGCACATGAAGCCGTGAACGATCCGGTTTTGGTCAAAGACAATCCGCTCTTCGGCCCTTCGCCCGCCAACCCCAGCGGCTTTGAATACCCCGCGCCGCGCTCCTTTGCGAACCTGCCCGCGCACCAAGCCGGCGATCCGCTGCCGGCGCCCTATCTTGGCCAGCATTCCGAAGAGGTGCTGGCGGAGCGGCTTGGCCTTTCCAGCGGGACAATCGCCAAGCTCGTGGATGCGGGCACCGTTGCGCTTTCAGACGCGAACACAAAATAGGGATACACAATGACCAGACGCGCCGCGATCTGCACGCCCCTGCGCACTCCGGTGGGCAAATTCTTGGGCGGGCTTTCGAGCCTTAACGCCGGCCAATTGGGCGCGGTAATCCTCAAGGCCCTGATCGAGCGTTCGGGCATCGATCCGGCGCGGGTCGACGATGTGGTCTTCTCTCAAGGCTATGGCAACGCGGAGGCCCCCGCGATCGGCCACTGGAGCTGGCTCGCCGCAGGCCTGCCGCTCGAAGTGCCGGGCTATCAGCTTGACCGGCGCTGCGGCTCGGGCCTGCAAGCGGTCGCGAATGCGGCGATGATGATCGAGACGGGCATGGCCGATGTGGTCGTTGCTGGCGGATGCGAGAGCATGAGCCAGGTCGAGCACTACACGCTGCAAGGGCGCGGCGGCGCGCGGATGGGAGATATCACGCTCTATGATCGCCTCTCGCGCGGGCGCTTGATGAGCCAGCCGATCGAGCGCTTTGGCGTGATCACCGGCATGATCGAGACCGCGGACAACCTAGCGAAAGACTACAGCATCACCCGCGAAGAGGCAGACGCTTACGCGGTGCGCTCGCACCAAAACGCAGCCGCAGCATGGGATGCGGGCAAATTCAGTGACCAACTGGTCACAGTCGAGGTACCGCAACCCAAAGGACGGGGGCGCGGCGATCCGATCATCTTTGCCAAGGACGAAGGCTATCGCGAAGATGCTTCGATGGAGACGCTCGGCAAGCTGCGCGCGATCGATCTGAAGCGCGATCCGCAAGCCATCGTCACCGCGGGCAATGCGAGCCAGCAAAATGATGCCGCCGCAGCTTGCTTGGTGGTCGCCGAAGACAAGCTCGAAGAGCTAGGCCTTGAGCCGATGCTGTTTTTCAACGGCTGGGCCGCAGCAGGCTGTGATCCCTCGCGCATGGGGATCGGCCCTGTCCCGGCGGTGGAGCGCTTGTTTACGCGGCGCGGCTACAGCTGGGATGATATCGGCCTTGTTGAGCTCAACGAAGCCTTCGCCCCGCAAGTCCTTGCGGTGCTCAAGGGCTGGGGCTGGAGCGCGGACGATTCGCGCCGCGACATGCTCAACGTCAACGGCTCGGGCATCTCGCTCGGCCACCCGATCGGCGCGACCGGCCTGCGCATCCTTGCCGATATGGCGCACGAAATGCACCGCCGCGATGTGCGCTTTGGGCTTGAGACGATGTGCATTGGCGGCGGTCAGGGTATCGCCGCGGTGTTTGAGCGCGCTGCTTAAAGGGCCGCTGGAGGGGCTGGTCCGATGAGCGAGTTCGACGCATGGATCGGGCGCGAAGCCCGCGCGACCGACCATCTCGATAAAGCGCTGGCAGCGCGCTGGCATGCGACCTTTGACCTCGCTCATCGACACCCACCGCTTATGCCGCAGGGCATTCACTTCTGCTTGTGCACGCCCGACGCGATGACGCGTGCACTCGGCGAGGATGGCCATCCAGCTCGCGAGGATGCTCGGAGCAGCTTCCTCCCACCCTTTGCGATGCCGCGGCGAATGTGGGCCTCGTCCGAGATCGAATTCCACACACCGCTGATGATGGGCGCTAGCGTAGAGCGGGTCAGCCGGGTCGCATCGATCAAGGAGAAGGAGGGCGGCTCCGGAAAACTCGCCTTCGTCAATGTCGATCATGAGACGCTTAGCCATGGTAAGCTTGCCGTGCGCGAGACGCAGACGCTGGTCTATCGCGAAGCCGCAGCGCCTGATGCACCGCTGAGCCCTCCCGAGCCGGGCGAAGGCGTGTTCGACGAAGATGAATGGGACGCTGTGCGCACCCTCACGCCCGATCCGCGGCTGCTCTTTCGCTTTTCCGCACTCACGTTCAACACACACCGCATTCATTACGATGCGCCTTATGCCCGAGACATTGAGCGTTATCGCGGCCTTGTGGTTCACGGTCCGCTCACTGCATCGCTGCTGTTGCAACTGGCTGCGAGCGAGCTTGCTGACACCAACGCGCTGCGATCCTTCGCCTTCCGCGGCGTGTCGCCTGCGATTGCCGGGGAGCCACTGCACCTCGCGATGCGCCAGGACGGGCTCGACCATGAGATGGGCGCCTTTGCCGCTGATGGTCGGCAAGTGATGAAAGCTTCCGCCGCGGTTTAGCTTTCCTCCTTGGGCGGGCGGCCCCGGCGCGGCCTCTCGCTTCTTTCGACGGTTAGTCCGCGACCCTTCAGAGCCTCGCGCAGCAGCATCTCGATCTGCGCATTGGCTGAGCGCAGCTCGTTCGCTGCCAACCGCTCGATCGCAGCGTGAACCGCTGGATCGAGGCGGAGGGCGAAGGCTTTTTTGGGGGGTGCAGCCACGGCTGCCTCCTGGGGTGTCTTCGCGTTACTGATAGAGCGTCCCGGTGTTGACCACCGGATGCGCTTCGCGATCGCCGCACAAAACGACCATCAGGTTTGAGACCATCGCCGCTTTGCGCTCATCATCGAGTTCGATGATCCCATCGCTTGAAAGCTTGGTGAGCGCGTCCTCGACCATGGAGACAGCACCGATCACCACTTTCTGGCGCGCGGCGATCACCGCATCGGCCTGCTGACGGCGCAGCATCGCGCCTGCGATCTCTGGCGCATAAGCCAAATGCGTCAGCCCCGCTTCGTCAACCAGAATGCCGGCCGCCCTGAGCCGTTCGTTCAGCTCTTCACGCAGCTCGCGGCTGACCACGTCGGCGCTCCCGCGCAAGGTCGTCTCATCCTCATCGGACATGTCGTCATAAGGATGGCGCGCGCCTACTGTGCGCAGGCCCGCCTCGATCTGGATGTTCACAAACTCCTGATAATCCTCAACATCAAACACAGCCTGCGCGGTATCATCCACGCGCCACACAACATTGCAGGCAATCTCGATCGGGTTGCCGCGCAGATCGTTGATCTTGACCTTTTCCGAATGGATATTGTGCGCGCGCACGCTGACCTTCTTCTTGGCGATCCAGGGCCAGGTCCAATGGAGCCCCTCTTTGCGCACCGTGCCCTGATACGCGCCAAACAGAGTGAGCACGACGGCCTGGTTAGGCTGGATCATGAAGAAGCCGGTGACGATCAGCATAAAGGCAATGACGCTGGCCACGATCGTTAGAATGAGGGAATCTTCGGATTGGATGCTCGCCAGCCCGTATAGCGGCAGCGCCACGATGATGAGCAGGGCCGCGAGCATGATGTATCCGTTAAACGATGAGCCCGCCTTTTCCTCGCTGACGCGCATGAGATTGGTCTCTGGTGGCATGGTGTTCCCCCCTTTTGAAGATCCGTCTGATACTCCGAAATGATGATATCAGATTTATATCAAAGAGGGAGCATGGTCAATCGTCAAGAGCAAAGGGCGCGATCGGCTG
>JBCBOW010000090.1:0-6968 GCA_039821045.1 Pseudomonadota bacterium | reverse complement strand
GGTCACCATCATGGATGCGCCGATCATCGCGGGCACGCCGGTGGTGTAGCTCACCGCCTGGTTGCCGGTCTCTTCATACGCCGCCTCATGGCTGCAAATGTTGTTGATGTAGAACGTCTTCTCGCCTGATCCATCGAGCGCCTGTCCGGTCGCGATAACGCCGATATTGGTGTTGCCCTTGGTCGTCTCTCCGAGCGTCTCCGGCTTGGGCAGGACGGCGGCGAGGAATTGCAGCGGGATGATCTCGCGGCCTTGGTACATGATCGGCTCGATCCCGGTCATCGCGACATTCTGGAGCACGGTCAGATGCTTGATGTATTCGTCGCCAAACGTCATCCAAAAGCGCGCACGCTCGATCTCGGGGTTGAACTTTGAGAGGCTTTCGAGCTCTTCGTGATACATCAAGTAAGCCTGCCGCGTGCCCACCGCTTCGAAATCGAACGGGGTGGACACCTGCATCGCTGGGGTCTCCACCCAGTCGCCATTCTCCCAATGGCGGGCAGGAGCGGTGACTTCGCGGATGTTGATTTCCGGGTTGAAATTGGTCGCGAACGCCTGACCGTGATCGCCGCCGTTGCAATCGAGGATGTCGAGCGTGCGGATGGTCTTCAGCTTGTGCTTCTTGAGCCACATGGTGAAGACGCTGGTGACGCCGGGATCAAACCCGCTGCCCAGAAGCGCCATAAGGCCAGCGTCGGCAAAACCATCATGATAGGCCCATTGCCACTTATATTCGAACTTGGCCTCATCCTTGGGTTCGTAGTTCGCGGTGTCGAGATAATGCACGCCCGCCTCTAGGCACGCATCCATGATCGGCAGGTCCTGATAGGGAAGCGCGAGGTTCACCACGAGGCCAGCGCCGGTTTGGCGGATCAGATTGACCATCGCTGGCACTTCTTCGGCGTCGATTTCATAAGTCGATACCTCAACGCCGGTGCGCTCTTTCACGCTCGCCGCGATCGCATCGCATTTCGACTTCGTGCGGCTGGCAAGGTGAATCTCGGGAAAGATATTGGCATTCATCGCCATCTTGTGGACGCATACTGAGCTGACGCCCCCAGCCCCGATCACCAACACCTTTGTCATTTCCACCAGCCTTTCTGATCTCGAATCTTGCGCGCTCCCTAGGGCAATGCGCTAAGGGCGACAAATGATCCGAGCCCCCACTCAAGAAGGCACCATCGCGGCGGCGCGCGCTATCTCGATGATTTTGCGCATGACGCCGCTTTTGCCGGTGACGATCCGCGGCACCGAGTGCTTCGTGAAAGCGGAAAATCTGCAACCGATTGGCGCTTTCAAGATCAGAGGCGCGTGGTGGAGGCTCTCAAACCTGTCTCCTGCGCAAAAGCGCGCGGGCGTGGTCGCTGTGTCTTCGGGCAACCATGCGCAAGGGGTCGCCTGGGCGGCACGGCGCCTGGGGATTACAGCGACGATTGTGATGCCGCGCGATGCTCCTAAGGTGAAGCTTGATAACACCCGCGAGCTGGGCGCTGACGTGGTGCTTTATGATCGCCCCGGTGAAGACCGCGATGAAGTGGCAGCCGACCTCATCGCTCAGTACAAGGGCGCTGCCAAACCGACGCTGGTCCACGCATTCGGCGATCCTTGGGTGATCGAAGGTCAGGGCTCTGCCGGGATTGAGCTCGCGCAACAGATCGCCGGCGGCCCTACGCGCATCCTTGCCTGCTGCGGGGGCGGCGGACTTGCTGCGGGCCTTGCGCTCGCTTGCCCTGATGCAGCGATCCATGTGGTCGAGCCTGAAGGGTGGGACATGGTCGGCCAGGCGCTGGCAACCGGTGCGATCGTCAAGGCAGCCGATGATGCGCCGCGCACGATCTGCGATGCGCTCCAGCCAACTGCTACCAAACCCATCAATCTCGACGTGCTTAAGGGCCGCGCGCAAGCTGGCATTACGGTCACCGATGATGAAGTGCGCGATGCTCAGCGATGGGCCTTTGCGCATCTGCGGATGGTCATCGAACCGGGCGGTGCCGCCGCGCTGGCAGCCGCGCTGGCAGGCAAGGTCTCGCTTGATGAGCGCAGCGTGATTGTGCTTACGGGCGGAAACGCTGATCCGAGCGCTTTTGCGCAGACGATTGCTGGTGAGACGATTGCGGCAAACGCCTAGTTGTGGAAAGCGTCACACTCTCGACACGCACGGTGAGTAATCAGATTTTTCGAGTTAGTTCAGAGGTACCCCAAAATTATGGCAGCCCAAGCGAAACGGATCATTGAGGATGCCGTGGTCCGCAAGGACGCGAAAGCTACGGACAAGATTCTCGACAAAGCTTTCGCGCTTGCGTTTAAGGGCTTGGTTTACGCGCAGATCTGGGAAGATCCTGTCGTCGACATGGAGGGTCTCGATATTCAGCCCGACAGTCGCTTGATGTCGATCGCAAGCGGCAGCTGCAACGCGCTCTCCTATCTCACGGCTAACCCTGCAAGCGTAACCGCGGTGGATCTCAATCACGCGCACGTCGCGTTGGGGCAGCTCAAGATCACAGCGATCAAGCACCTGCCCAATTATGAGCGTTTCCATCGCTTCTTCGCGCATGCAGACCACAAGGAAAACCGCGAAGTCTACAAGACGATGATTGCGCCGCACCTTGATAGTGAGAGCCGCAGATACTGGGAAAAGCGCGATATCAGGGGCCGCCGCCGCATCTCCTATTTCACCAAAGGTCTCTACAAGCGCGGGTTGCTCGGCAACTTCATCGGCTTGGTCCATCTGTTTGCCAAGCTGTACAAGATCGATCTCAGTAAGGTTCTCGAAGCGCAATCGCTCGAAGAGCAGCGCGAAGCGTTTGAGACGCAGCTTGCGCCGGTGTTTGAGAAGAAATTCATCCGCTGGCTGACTGACCAGCCCGCCTCGCTTTTTGGCCTTGGCATCCCGCCAGCGCAGTTTGAGCATCTTGCAGGCGATGAGCGTATGGCCGAAGTGTTGCGCCGCCGCCTGGAAAAGCTCGCCTGCGATTTTGAAGTCAAAGACAATTACTTCGCCTGGCAGGCCTTTGGGCGTGGTTACTCACGCGCCGAAGATGCGCCGCTTCCGCCCTATTTGCAGCGTCAAAACTGGGAGGCGATGCGCGAGCGCATTGACCGGCTCGAAGTGCTGCGCGCCAATATGGTCGAATGGATCGGCGCTCGCGAACTACACAGCATGGATCGCTTCGTGTTGCTGGATGCGCAGGATTGGATGAACAACGCACAGCTTGACGATCTGTGGACCCGCATCACCAACGCCTCTCGCCCCGGTGCGCGGGTGTTGTTCCGCACCGCGGCTGAGCCCAGCTTGCTGACCGGGAGGCTCAACGAGGCGATCCTCTCCAAATGGACCTATCTCAAGGAACAATCAGCCCACCTCACCGCGCGCGATCGCTCTTCGATCTATGGCGGCGTCCACCTCTACGAGCTCAAGTGATGGCGGCAAAAGTCAGCACCAGAGGCACGCATGCCGCGCTTATGGACAGCGTCTATAAGGGCCAACGGCATATCTATGACGCGACGCGCAAATATTACTTGTTTGGCCGCGATACGCTGATCGAAGGGCTCAATGCGCGTCCCGGGATGCGTGTGCTCGAAGTGGCGTGCGGAACCGGACGCAACATGGCCAAGATCGCGAGAAGCTGGCCCGGCGTTCGCCTCTATGGGCTCGATATCTCCGAAGAGATGCTCAAGAACGCGCGTAAGGCGGTGGGCGAAGAGGCTGTGCTGGGCGCGGGCGATGCCTGTTCGTTTGATAGCATGGAGTTGCTCGGCGAAGAGGCCTTTGAGCGCATCGTCATCTCATATTCGCTCTCGATGATCCCTGATTGGGAAGGCGCGTTTGATCACGCCGCTGCTCAGCTGGCCCCTGGCGGCGAGTTGCATGTGGTTGACTTTGGTGACTTATCTGGCCTTCCCGGCCCGCTTGAAAGCGCACTCCATGCCTGGCTCGCCAAGTTTCATGTGCAAACCCGCAGCGCGCTTCCACAAGCCGCTCAGCGCATCGCCGCCACCCGCGGCCTGGAACATCGCTCAAGCCGCGGTAAGCTCGGATATTTTCAGCTGCATACCCTCACCAAGAAGCGCTGATCACCTTCCGACGCGCGCTTAAGCGTTGCGATTGACAACGCACTCGCTTGCCCGCAGTTAAGTGTGCGAGAGAAGAGGGGATCACTGCATGCAAGCTCAAATCCTGGCGCCGGCTGCTGTGCTGGTGGTGTGGACGATCGTCATCCTGCTATGGATCGTTCCCGCTCGCTTCGGCGCCGTTGCGAAGGTCGAAGATAAGAGCACGCTTCCACGAAAGACGGGCGTGCGCGGGGGCGATCTCGAAGGCGTCATCCCAGACAAAGCAAACTGGCCTGCGCACAATCACACGCATCTGCATGAACAGCCCACGCTGTTTTACGCAACCGTCCTGATCCTCGCTGTGATGGGACCAGGCCCGGTCGATATCCTGCTGGCATGGCTCTACACCGGACTTCGCATTGTGCACTCACTCTGGCAGATCCTGATCAACGCAATCCCGGTGCGCTTCCTTCTGTTTCTCGCGAGCACGATCGCTTTGGCAAGCCTGGCTGTGCGCGCTGTTATGGCGACACTTTTTGCTGATCCGTCCAGTATGGCTGGCTAACCGGACGACGACCTAAACGTATGAGAGAGCAAATCATTCTTATGGGCATGGAAATCCTGCAACCCGCTGTCGCGCTGATGATCTGGACGATGATCATATGGGCCTGGATGTATGCAACGCGCATCCCGGCGATGCAGAAAGCTCAGATCGATGCGATAGGCTTGGTCGGCACCACTGGCCGAAGCCTGGATGACGAGCTACCGCCACGTGTTCAGTGGAAAGCCCATAATTACAATCACCTGCACGAAGCGCCTACAGTGTTTTATGCGGTCGCAATTATACTTGCCATCGTCGGCCATGGCGATGGGATGAACGCGTTTCTCGCGTGGATCTACACCGGGCTCAGAGTGACGCACTCGCTCGTGCAGGTCACCGCGAACCGGGTCATGGTGCGCTTCGTGCTGTTTTTGCTCTCAAGCATCGTCTTGATCGTTTTGATCGCCAATGCGGCAATAGTCGTGTTTGGCGCGGGCACCGAAATCCAGACGCAGAGCTGAGCTAGGCGGCGACGCAAACCCCGGGGTTTTACTCCGCCGCTTCGGCTTCGCGCGTGTCTTCCAGTGTTGCAAGAAAGCGCTCACCATCAAGCGCGGCCATGCAGCCCATGCCCGCCGCGGTTACCGCTTGGCGATAGACATGATCGGTGACATCGCCCGCCGCAAAGACGCCGGGGATCGCCGTCTTGGGCGTGCCGGGCTCGACATCGAGATAGCCCGCATCGTCCATCGCCAGCTTGCCTTTGAAAAGTTCGGTTGCCGGAGCGTGCCCGATCGCAACAAACGCGCCATCGCATTCGATCGTCGAGGTTTCACCGGTCTGCGTGTCTTTGAGCACCAGATGATGCAGCGCGCCGTTTTCGCCGGCTTCGAAGCTCTGCACGGTCTTGTTCCACAAAACGCTGGTTTTGTCGGACTTAAACAACCGCTCCTGCAAGATCTTCTCCGCGCGCAGCTCATCGCGGCGATGGATCAGGGTCACATCATCAGAGTGATTGGTGAGGTATAAAGCCTCCTCAACCGCGGTGTTTCCGCCGCCGATCACAACGACCTTCTTGCCCCGATAGAAAAACCCATCGCAGGTCGCGCAGGCTGAGACGCCTTTGCCGCCCAATTCCTGCTCCCCCGGTGCGCCGAGCCACTTTGCCTGAGCGCCGGTCGCAATAACGATCGTATCCGCGATATACTCATCCCCGCTGTCACCGACTGCGCGGAAAGGTGAGCCATTGTCGAGATCAACCTCAGTGATGATGTCATACATCATGCGCGTACCGACATGCTCAGCCTGCGCCTTCATCTCTTCCATCAGCCACGGGCCCTGCACCACATCGCGATAGCCGGGATAATTCTCAACATCAGTCGTAATTGTCAGCTGACCGCCCGGCTGGAGACCTTGCACCACAATCGGCTCCAGCATGGCGCGCGCGGCGTAAATCGCGGCGGAATAGCCAGCCGGGCCAGAGCCGATGATGAGCATTTTGGTGTGATGGGTTGCCATGGTGAGTGTCTCGTTCTGTGTATGTTGCCCCGCGATATGGGGGCGCTTTTCGCGCTTGTCAGCCCCAGCCTTAGACGATGAAGCGCTCGCGTAGACGAGCTTTCCTTGCATCATCCACACCTAAGCTTTGCGCAAGATAGGCATCAACAGAGCCATGATCGCGGGCGATCTCGCTAAAATAGGTCTCGATATACTCGGCGCGCACGCCCATCAGATTGGTGAGGGCGCCCGATGTAATATCTGCATAGACATCGCGCATGCGCGGTAAAGACTGGCGCTCCAGAATATGCGTTGTGGGCGCATCATTGGTGCGCAGGAATTCTGCGATCACATCGTCGCGGTGCACGCCCAGAACATGCAGCAACAAGCTCGCCGCGATCCCGGTGCGATCCTTGCCCGCAAAGCAATGAACAAGGCTCGCGCCCTCGCGCGTGTCGAGCGCTTCAAAATAGCGCGTGAACATTTCCAGCATCGGCGGATTGACAGGCATCCTGGTGTAGACCGCAATCATCCGTTCAAATGCGAGCGTCTCGTCCATCGTGATCGAGCCGCCGCCCCCTTCATGCGGGGGCGAATTGCTTGTTTCGCCGTCGTAGAAGATCACTTCGGCATCAAAGTCGGCAGGGCGACGGCAGACAAAGCGCGTGCGCTCGCTTTCCCCGCGAAGATCGATGATCGTGCGAATGTCGAGCTCAGCAAGCGTCTCAAGATCGGCATCGCTGGCATCGCGGTGCTGGCCCGAGCGCCACAACACGCCCTCTTTCACCTTGCCTCCGCCGGAGACTGACCAGCCGCCATAGTCACGCAGATTGTGGATGCCATCGGTGGGGAGGAAGGGCTCTCGAATCATTCCAAT
>JBCBOW010000089.1:0-6974 GCA_039821045.1 Pseudomonadota bacterium | reverse complement strand
AACACGCCGGAGACGCCGCATTGGGCGAGCAAGGCTGCTTGCACATCGGTCTGCCAGTGGATCGTATAGCCTTGCCCCGCGAACCCACTTCGCGGCTTGTCCGACAGCCCGAAGCCCAGCATGTCGCACGCGATCAGTCGGCGTTGGGCACCCAAGGTCTCCCAAACCGGCACCCAGTCAAACGCGCAGGTCGGAAAACCGTGGACCAGCAAGAGCGGCGTCGCATCCTCATTTCCACCGGTCCAATAAGCGATCCGATGCCCTCGAAAATCAAAGTAAGAGGCCTTGTTCCGCCAGCTTTGGGTATCCATTTCCTCGCCCTCTGATCGCGTTAACGCTTGCCATCCGAGGCTAGGGGCGTCAGCGCGTCAAACGCAAACGATTTAACGTGGAAGGGACATACATTGGGCTACCGGGTGGCAATCGTCGGGGCGACCGGCAATGTCGGGCGTGAGATGATGCAGGTTCTTGCAGAGCGCGAGTTTCCGATTGAAGAGCTGGCAGCTGTTGCAAGCGGACGCAGCCAGGGCACCGAGGTCGAGTTTGGCGACACGGGGCGCATGCTCAAGTGCCAGAACATCGAATATTTCGACTGGTCCGGCTGGGACATCGCTCTGTTTGCCGCGGGCAGCGGCCCCGCTAAGGAATACGCGCCCAAGGCGGCGGCGGCCGGCTGCGTTGTGATCGACAATTCCTCGCTCCTCCGGATGGAGCCCGATGTCCCGCTGATTGTGCCCGAGGTGAACCCTGATGCGATTGATGGCTATTCAAAGCGCAACATCATTGCCAACCCCAATTGCTCAACCGCGCAGCTCGTTGTCGCATTGAAGCCGTTGCACGATGCCGCCACGATCAAGCGGGTGGTGGTCTCGACCTACCAATCCGTCTCGGGCGCGGGCAAAGCGGGCATGGATGAGCTGTTTGAGCAATCCCGAGCGATTTTCGTCGGCGATCCGGTTGAGCCTGCAAAGTTCACCAAGCAGATCGCCTTCAACGTCATCCCGCATATCGATGTCTTCCTGGACGATGGCTCGACCAAGGAAGAATGGAAGATGATGGTGGAGACGAAAAAGATCCTCGATCCCAAGATCAAATTGAATGCAACCTGCGTGCGCGTTCCGGTGTTCGTTGGCCATTCTGAAGCGGTGAACATTGAGTTTGAGAAAGAGCTGAGCGCGGAGCAGGCTCAGGAAATCCTGCGCGAGGCACCGGGCATCATGCTGATCGATAAGCGCGAAGACGAAGGCTATATCACCCCTGTGGAAAGCGCGGGCGACGGCGCGACTTACGTCAGCCGCGTGCGCGAGGATCCGACGGTTGAAAACGGTCTGACGCTCTGGTGTGTCTCCGATAATCTGCGCAAGGGCGCAGCGCTCAACGCGGTCCAGATTGCAGAGCTTTTGGGACGGCGGCATTTGCAGAAGGGCTGATGAGAATGCTTGGCCGCTCTGCCTTACTCTTCGCGCTCGCGCTTACCGCTTGCGATAGCTCCGGTGTCCCGCCGCCTGGCCAGGAGCCGCTGCGCGCGAGCAGCCCTCAGGTTGAAATGGATGCGGTTGAGCTTCGCCGAGACGGCCTCGTTGCAGGGCCTGAGGCGTTTTACTTCGCAGCCGGGCAAAACGAGGTGGAAACCGCGCTGACAAGCACTTTGGGCGAGGTATTGGAGCGTTCGGACAATCAGGAATGCGGCGGGGGCCCGCTCGAATTCGTTCGTTTCCAGGGCGGGCTCGCGGTACATTTTCAGCGTGGCTCTCTGGTTGGATGGAACATCAGCTTGCCTGACGAGGCAAGCGAGGCGGTCGCACAGCGCGTTCAAGTCGTGGGCGATGTTCAAGTTGGCACCAGCAAAGCCGATGCGATCGAGGCGGATGGCTTCCGGCTTTTGCCGGACAGCACGCTGGGCGAGGAATTCACCCTTGGCGATGCGATGGGTGGATTTATGCAAGATGCGCGCGTCACGATGCTTTATGCAGGCGCTCAGTGCTTCTTTCGGTAAGGGAACAAGAATAATGACACTTAAGGCCGATCTCTTTTTCAGCTTCCGTTCGCCCTATTCCTATCTCGCCATTGGTCGATATCGCGCGATGGTGGAGGAGTTTGACGTTGATATTGCCTTGCGCACGGTCTTGCCGATCGCCGTGCGCGATCCCGATATCCTGTTTACCGGCAATCCAGCAGCGCCTCGCTACATCATCATGGATTGCATGCGGGCAGGGCAGTTCCTCGGCATTCCCATTTCATGGCCGCGCCCGGATCCGATTGTTCAGGATTTTACAACACGCGAGATCGCTAAAGAGCAGCCTTACATCTTCCGCATCTGTCGTCTTGGCCAAGCGGCTGAGCGGCGGGGCAAGGGGCTGTTGTTTGCAAGCGAAGTCGCGCCGCTGATCTGGAACGGCGAGGTCGAAGGCTGGCACGAAGGCGATCATCTCGAAGGCGCCGCGCGGCGCGCCGGGCTCGATTTTGCCGAACTCGAAGCCGAGGCTGTCAGTGATGCAGAGGCGCTCGATGCCGAGATAGCGGAAAACCAGAAAGCGCTCGAAGCCGCCGGCCATTGGGGCGTGCCGACGCTTGTTTTTGATGGCGAGCCCTTCTTTGGTCAGGACAGGGTCGAGATGGCGCAATGGCGCATGGAGCAAAAGGGGCTCACACGTCGATGAGCAGCCAAGCGTGAGCATCACTGGCGGCTGCCAATGCGGGGCGGTCCGGCATCGGATCGACGCCGAACGTCTCGTCGCTTACACCTGCCATTGCCGCGAGTGCCAAAAGCAATCGGCGAGCGCTTTCGGGATATCCGTGCCGGTGCTTCGCTCGGCGCTCACGATTGAAGGCGAGACAGCAAGCTGGACCCGATCAACGGACAGCGGCAGCACCACCGAATGCCATTTCTGTCCCCGATGCGGCACCCGCTTGTTTCATGCAGGAGCCAGTCGCCCCGGTCTTGTGACAATCAAGGGCGGGTCGCTCGATGATCCCGAAGCGCTCTCGCTGGTGGCGCACATCTGGACCAAACGCGCAGCGCCCTGGCTCGATCTGAGCGATGGCTTGCCGCAATGGGAGACGCAGCCGCAGACCCAAGAAGAGTGGATGAAAATGCTGGGATGGGCCGGATGAACGCAGCGCCCGCAACCGAGTTTTTTGCCTCGTTCGATGAAACGCGATTGGCTGTCCACCGCGAAGGCGAGGGCCGCCCTGTGATCATGCTCCATGGTCTCTTTTCGAGCGCCTATATGAACTGGATCAAATGGGGCCATCATCAGCGGATCGCTGCCATTGGCTGCGAAGCCATCATGCTCGATTTTCGCGTGCACGGAGAGAGCGCTGCGCCGCAAGACCCCGCCGCTTATCCGTCAAATGTTCTGGTGCGCGATGCGTCCACTCTTGTTGAGACGCTGGGCCTTGCATCAGGGGAGTATGATCTTGTCGGGTTTTCGCTCGGTGCGCGCACGGCCTTGCATGCGGTGGCGACCGGTGTGTTAGCGCCGCGGCGTCTGGTTGCGTGCGGTATGGGCATCGAAGGGCTTGCGCAGTGGGAGCGGCGCGCTGCGCATTTCATCCGCGTGATCGACGAGTTTGATACAACCAAGCCCGGCAGCCCGCTCTATGTCGCGCGGACATTCCTCAAGTCGCAAGGGGTGGACCGTGTGGCAGCGCGGCTCCTGCTACAGGCGATGGACCCGTTTGACACAGCGCTGCTCGGACGCATCGACATGCCAAGCGCCATTGTGTGCGGCGATGAAGATCAGGACAACGGCTCTGGCGAAGAGCTCGCCGCCGCTTTGCCCGATGCGCGGTTTGTTGAAGTGCCCGGCTCGCATCTCAACAGCGTAACCAAGCCCGAACTGGGCGAAGCGATCGCCGAATTTCTGAGCGCGTGATGCGCGTTTCGCGGCGCCTCTTTCTTGCGTGGTGGATCAGCGGGTTGATCGCGTTTGCGATCGTGATCGCGATGAGCGCACCGCTGATGGTTGAAGGTGTACCGGGCGGTATCACCGATCATCAGGCCGCGCCGGACGGTGCGCGCGTCGATGCCATCCAAACAGCATGGGACAAGGCGGGCGTTCTTGAATGGGCGCGCTGGTCGATGATCGCTGACTTGGTCTTTATTGGCATTTATGGCGTAGGAAGCGTGCTGGGCGGCCTGTATTTTCGAAGCGCAGGCAGGCGCGCGCTGGGCGCGATCAGTTTGCTGGCAATCACCGCGGGCACCATCTTCCTCATCACCGATTACACAGAGACGATCGCCCAGCTCGTTCAATTGGTCTCGATGCGCGGCGATGATGCGCTCGCGAGTATCGCTTCGGCCTGTCGCCCCCTAAAGGTCGCAAGCTGGGTTGTGACCTTTGTGGCGATTGTTGCGGGTCTCGCCTTCGAGGCGATTTCGAAGCGCAGATCTGGATGAAAGTCGATTGTTACCGGCCGAGCCTTATCGCCGATTGGAGAGTTCGCGCCTGAGCACTCTCGGACGTGGGCCAAGGCGCGTACGACTTTTGGATCTATCCCATGTCAGCGGGCTTGAATGGGCCACAGCCACCCTTAGCGGAAAGGCGGCTCATTAAACGCGCGCAGTTTGCGGCTGTGCAGCCGGTCGCCTTCTTTGCGCAGGTTTTCAACCGCCTCGATCCCGATCTGCAAGTGCGCCGCGATTGCCTCTTCGTAGAATTTGTTCGCTTGGCCCGGGAGCTTGATCTCGCCATGCAGCGGTTTGTCCGAGACGCATAGCAGCGTCCCATAAGGCACGCGGAACCGATAGCCTTGCGCGGCAATGGTGGCGCTCTCCATTTCGACGGCGATCGCGCGGCTGTGCGAGAAGCGCTTGGCGCTGGAGGCGTAGTGCAATTCCCAATTGCGATCATCGGTGGTGACGACAGTGCCGGTGCGCATGCGCTGTTTGAGGTTTGCGCCCTGAACGCCTGAGACCTCTTCCGCCGCTGCCGCCAGAGCAAGCTGCACCTCGGCAATGGGCGGGATCGGAATTTCGGGGGGCAGCACACCATCGAGCACATGATCATCGCGCAGATAGGCATGCGCCAGCACGAAATCGCCGATCTTCTGCGTCGAGCGAACGCCGCCGCAGTGACCAATCATCATCCAGGCATGCGGGCGCAGCACAGCCAAGTGATCGCAGATCGTCTTTGCGTTGGACGGGCCCACGCCGATGTTGACGAGAGTAATCCCGCGTTTGTCTTCGCGCACCAGGTGATAGGCGGGCATCTGGTGGCGGCGCCAGGCTGTATCATTGAGCTGATCGCGCCCATCTACGGTTGGGGCGCCCAGATCGAGCCCGCCCGCTCCGCGCAATGCGGTGTAGCCGTTTTCGCCGATCTGTTTTGCGCCCCAATCAACGAATTCATCAACATAGCGATGATAATTGGTAAACAGGATGAAGTCCTGAAAATCAGCGACTTTGGTGCCGGTATAATGCGCCAGACGCGCGAGCGAATAATCCGTGCGCAGACCGTCAAAAAGCGACAGCGGCATGTCCTTTTCATCGTCCAGCTCAATCCCGTCGGCCAATTCATCGCCGATGAGCGCTAGGTCAGTCGAAGGAAAATGCTGGGCGATTTCCTGCGGGGCGATGCCCACCATCGCCGCGCCCGCATCTCCATCAAGCACATAGGGAAACGGAATTTCCTGGCGCGAACGCGAGACGGTTACCTCGACATCATACTCCTGTGCGATCAGCCCCAATTGCTCGGTCAGATAAGAGGCAAACAGGTCTGGGCGGGTTATCGTGGTGGTGTAGGTTCCGGCCTGTTCGAGCCGGCCAAAGGCGCGGCTGCGATCGGTCGGCTCAGCGCCGCCGGCGCCTTCGCCCTCATAATGGAGCGTGATCTGGGGGTAGGCATAGCTTCCATCCTGACGCTTGCGGGCGGGCGGAATGGTGCGATCGCGGCCAAAGGCGATGATGTCCTCGCGCAGGTCATGAACTGCTGCGGAATAGTGCGACTGGAGTTCTTCTAGGATATGGGGGATCTTAATCATGGCTGCCATTAGCACCCTCTTCATGACGTAGCAAAGGCGAGCGCGGCGAAGATGTTACAACCGCGCAAGCGGGCCCCTTTTGGGGGCTAGCGGACAGTATCAGCCGCGTGACCACATCCGCCTGAGGTTGAACTGGACCGCCTGAAGGCGCGTGTAATTAGCGTAGTCCATCTGATTGCCTTCAAGCGCCGCCACTTCGCCAAGCTCATAGAGCAATTCGCGCTGGAAGCTGTCGGGCACCTGGCTCTGGATAAAAGTGATCGCGACCAGGCGCTCGCCTTCGGTGACCTCTTCAACCTCATGCAAGGTGGAAGAGGGATAGACCACCACTGAACCTGCAGGCCCCTTTATGCGGATATCTTCGGTGCCAAGCACGATGCGCAAATGGCCGCCTTCATAGGCCTCAGGATCATTGATGAAGATCGTCGCGGAAAGGTCAGAGCGAACCGAGACATTGCCGATCTGCATCATCGCCACATCCGGATGCAGGCCGTATTTCATGCCGGGGGTGTAGCGACAGATCATCGGCGGAGCGAAGTGCTTTGGGATCGCGAAATTGACGAAATCCTCATTCGCAAACATCGCCTGTGCCATGATGTTGACCGATTCCTGCTGGAGGTTCTGATCATGGATTTGCAGGTTCGACTTAACCTTGGAGTGGGGATTTGAGATCTTCCCATCCACAAAATTCGCCTTGGCGGCGATGTCGCGCAGCTGCGCAATCTGCTGCGTTGAAAGCACATTTTCGATAAGTCTGAACATAGCTGCTCTGTTTAAGCCCGGTCCAGCGCGGCTGCAATCGCCGGATGCGCCTTACCCGCCTGATTGAGCCATTCCAGCGCTTGCGAGATATCGCCAGCACGCTCGCTCGCAGCTTGAGCCAACACATCCTCGCGCAATTGCGCTGAATAGCCGTGCTCGGGCGCTTTGGAATAGCGCTGCATGATCGGCCCGTTGGTCAATTGCTGCGCCATATCGGGCGGCATTTG